>JAWOHU010000181.1:0-4785 GCA_046485025.1 Cloacimonadaceae bacterium (SeqCode)
GGAAACCTGAGCCGGCACACTTTGGTCATGCTGGACAACGTGCCTCTCAACCCAAACGGAGAGCCGTTTGACCTCTCATCCCTACCTCTGAAAAACATCCGGCACATCGAAATCGTCAAAGGCAATGCTTCGCTTTACGGCGGCGCTTCTGCAATTGGCGGAATCGTTTATCTCTTTACTGATACAGTTCAGACGCCTTTCCCTCTGAAACTGCAGCAGAGTTTTGCCCTCGGCTCCTTCAATCAGCTCAGGCAGGAATTCGGCTTTGAACAGCAGTCACCGTTGCACTCCTACAAAGTTCTGATCAGTCATCTCTCTGCCGACAATGATTTTACCTATAAACCCCGTCCCTGGTGGAATCTGACAGGAAAACTGACCCGTGGCAACAACCGCAAAGAGCAGCAGAACGTAGCGCTGCAAATCAGCTCAAACCCTGAACCCTTCAGCTTTAAGTACACACTCGATGTAGCCAATATCTATCGTCAGCTGCCGGGACCCGTCAACTTTTTGGACATCTATACGAATGCCTACCTGACAGGACAGAACCTGCGTCACAGCCTGAGTTTCGGCGCTTTCAGAAATAACTTCAGCAATCAACTGCTGCTCTGGCAGAATCATGATGAAACGCAGTACACCAACACACGTGCCGCCAATCCTGTCTACCCCACCCAATATCGTCAGAAACAAACATCGCAGGGATTGAAAAACCAGGCTGCCTACAGCTTTCGCACCATCTCTGCCGACCTGGTTCTGGAAAATTCTGAGCAGTCTTATGAGCGTAACGATCTGCTCTATCCGGAGCTTTCAGTTGATTCTGTAAAGCGAAGTCTGACAGCAGGTTCAATCAAAGCCAAAACCACCAATGAGTTTGACCTGCTGACCAATCAGTTGCAGGCGGGTGTGCGTCTGGACAAGGTTTCTGACTTCGATTGCTTTGTTTCCTGGCGTCTGGAGGAAATGCTCTCTTATGACGGACTGGTTCAGATGCAGGCGGGAGCGGCTTTGGGAACGGGTTTCAGTCTGCCTTCCTTTTATGATTTATACTGGAAAGGGGATGCCCAGTCCTTGGGCAATCCTGATCTGGAACCTGAAACTTCCATAGGCGGAAACGTCTGGCTGGCAATAATTTACACCAATTATTCAGTCAAGGCCGCCTGGCATAAAAATCAAGTGGAAAAGCTCATCCAATGGCGTCAGACCTATCTTTACGGCACTGCCTGGAAGCCTGTCAACATCGGCAAAGCCGGCATCCAAAACTGGGAATTTAGTGCTGAAGCTGTTCCTTTTAACTGGCTGGCCCTGAAAAGCTCTCTCACATTGACCAACGCCAGGGACGAAAATCTGGACACCAGGCTCACCTACACACCCACAGCTAAATGGACTGCCAATCTGGTCCTGACCTGCAAAAACAGCACTCTGAACCTCAGCAGAGACTACACCGGCAGGCAATGGAAAACGGCGGACAATACGCTGGACCCGATTCCGGCCTTTACCCTTTATGGAGCAGGGCTCAGCTACTTTTATTCATACAAAAAACTGCAGACCAATCTGGGTCTGCAGCTCAACAATTTGTTTGACAGCCAATATGAGATCTATGATTATGTTCCGCAGCCGGGGTTCAACTGGCAGAGCGGAATTACGCTCACTCTGGCTCTGTGATTTGATTTATTCGGAGGTTTGAATGAATAAGAGATTTTACGGCATCCTGCTTCTGCTGCTGCTGGCATTCCTGTTTCTGACCGGCTGCGAGACCGGCGGCAAGCTCAAAATCTACAACAAAACATCTCATCTGCTGTTTGCAGGAATTCACGGAGAGCTTTACACCATCGGCTCTGATTCCACTCTAACCTTGGATTTTGCCACGCCGACCGAGTCGATTTTCAATCCCGACACCAGCATTGAAGTTGATATGTTCTTATCCGGCGAGACCTTCCAGATTTTTGATGAGTTTCTCGGCACCTTTGTGGACAGCACTTTTGTCGTCATCAACACAGGCGAGACCTACAAAGTCTATGCCAATCCCAACCGCGCCTGCGTCAAGGTGATAAATCAGTCCCAGCGCTGGATCAAGAAAATCATCGTGCAGCGTAATACAGTCTCCACTTCGGTCACCACTACCTACGATGTTTTTATGGCACCCGGCGACACCTGGTTCAAGCAGCAGATTCCTTCCAACTCATCCCAGGCCTTCTTTTACGTTGTGCAAATCCAGTTTGAAAACGATGACCTCGTGACCTACGGCGATATTCAGAATGTCCTCTATGCTGATGACCTCTTTCTTGTAGAAGTGCTGGAGCCGGAAGAGTAGTTCAATTCAGCGTTTTTCCACCCAATTGTAACCTTCGCAACTGCGACATATTTTAACGCTATTCTTCTGTCACAATCAAACTTAGCACCATTATTTCTGCCAGCTTCATTGCTTTAACATTCTTAATAGCGTATTGACTCCGTATTGCTAGCAAGGGTGAATGATTACTCATGAAAAAAACAAATTGACATGGTTCTGGTAACCTGATAGATAGTTCAGCTTGCATATTAGTTCAGTAATTGGAGATTCGTATGAAATATTGCATATGTTTGCCAGTGGTTCTTTTTGTATGCTTGTTTATAGTTGGATTGCAAGCTCAGGATAATCTGACTATCTATCTTACACAGGATTTCTCTTTAACCACATTCCCACCTACGGGCTGGACAATCAGCGCCAACAGCGCCAATTGGAGCAGATCAACTACAGCAAATGCAGGGGGTACAAGCCCTGAGGCAAGACTGTACTGGAGTCCGCAGTTCACAACCGGGACATATCTGATCTCTCCCGCTGTCAATACTTCCGGAATCAGCACCATTTTTCTGGAGTTCAATCATTTTTTGGACCATTACGCTACTCCATATACGATAGGTGTGGCAACCCGCAGCAATACAAGCGATGCCTGGAGCAATGCCTGGTCGGTTAACCCCGGTGCCAATATCGGACCCCTGCTCCATACCATAACTATCAATAACGCAGATGTAGGTTCTTCCACATTTCAATTCGCTTTTTTCTTCACAGGGGATTCCTATAATCTTGATTACTGGTACATTGATAATATCAAGCTATTCACTCCCTTTTCTTATGACTTGGCAATAACTGAAATTACAATACCAACTCAAGTTGTTTCTGGAACATCAATCAGCCCAGTCTGTAAAGTCAGAAACAGTGGTTCTGCCACTTTGACGGCAAAGGTTTCACTCAATGTCTATAAGAACAATGTTCTTGTGTTATCACATCCTGATTACTTTATCGGCGCTCTGAGCTTTGGCATGATCCAGACTGTAACCTTTCCATCCTTCAGCTTTGCGGATGCCAATGAGGTGTATGAATTTGTATTTTCTGTTGTTTCACAAGAACCAATCTCAGATCAGGACATGACTAATAACAGCATGCAGGCAATTGCCAACACCTGGACTACTGCCAGGCAGCAGGTGTTGCTGGAAATTGGCACCGGAACCTGGTGTCCATATTGTCCCGGAGCAGCCATGGGAGCTGATGACCTGATCTCAAACGGCAAAAGCGTGGCAGTGCTGGAGCATCATTACGGAGATACATTTGCCAATACTGACTCGAACGGCCGCAATTCCTATAACTCTGTAACCGGTTATCCAACAGCCGTTTTTGACGGTGTGCAGAGATATGTCGGTGGAAGCAATACCGTGAGCATGTACAGTAATTATCTTCCTATCTACAATCAGCTCATAGGAATCAAGTCTCCGGCTCAGCTTTTCATCTACGGAACAAATTCCGGAGATAACTATTCAATCGTAATCAGAGTTCAGAAAAATGCCAGCCTGCTCAATAATCTCGCTTTGCATTTAGCACTGACTGAGAGTGATATTGCTTATAGCTGGCAGGGCCAGACTGAGCTTGATTATGTAACTCGAAAAATGATTCCTAACTACAGTGGCACTTCCATAAATCTGATTGGGGCTGATAATGGTAATTACTATTATAATCTGAATTTTACCAAAGATGCCTCCTGGGTGACTGCCAATTGTGAACTGGTGGCATTTCTTCAGGACACAGACAGCAAACAGGTCCTTCAATCTCAGAAGATGGCCCTGACCAGTCTGCAGCCGATTGTGTATCCCATTACAGCAGCGTTCACTGCTGATGTTACATCAGGTATGGCACCCTTATTGGTTCAGTTCACAGACCAGACAGTACCAATGAATGGTAACATCGTTTCCTGGCTCTGGAATTTTGGGGATGAACAGACATCTAACTTACAGAACCCTAATCACTTATACACTTCTCCGGGATTGTATGATGTCAGCCTGACTGTTACAGACACCGCTCTGGCAACTGATACTTTGAGCAGAACTGCCTATATCAATGTTAGTAACGTCGTAATCTATTCAATTGAACTGTTGACGCCTGATAATATGGATTTCGGCTCTATATATGTAGAAGAACATTCCTCCTGGCAGGCAATTCTGATCCGCAATACTGGAAATGTTAACATAGTTGTAAGTGATATTCATTTTGAATCCAATCCTCTGCACTTTGAATTTGAACCGGTCCAAAGAGATTTAATCATCGCTCCCGGAACAACTGATTCAATCAGAGTTAGGTTTAAGCCCTTGGCAATTGGTGAATTGGAAGACAATATTTACCTGCTCAATAACTCAACTAATTTACCTGAATTGGCTGTTTCCTTAAGAGGAAACGGAATCCTCGTTCTTCCCAGACAGCCTCAAAATGTAGTTATTTCCAGATCCAACAACGACATCATCCTGCATTGGGACGCTGTT
>JAWOHU010000254.1:0-2947 GCA_046485025.1 Cloacimonadaceae bacterium (SeqCode)
ACATTGAGAAAGGAGGTGTGATGCCTGCTTTCTCTTTTTTGCCCTCTTTTGCAAAACCCCGCCCCTAATAGCATTACGGAGTCAATACGGAGTCATTACGGGTTTAATCCGTAATGATAGCGTATTGACTCCGTATTGCCTGTATGAAACAAGAATGAAATATGAGATGTGGTTCTGCGCAAGGGTATAACTCATTTCTTGACAGAGAAAGCCTCATAAAAATACAATCTCATTAGCAAACAATGAGTTATAGACGTAAACAAAAGCAGGAGTAATGATGTTACAATGGTACGAAGAATTGTTTAAGAATTCAGCAGAAAGTTATGAAAAAGAAGATTTTACTGCCGGAACAATCGGAGAGGTTGATTTCATTGAGCAGGAAGCGGGTTTTGATAAAGGCATCAGGATATTGGATATCGGATGTGGAACGGGCAGACACGCCATTGAGCTTGCCCTCAGAGGTTACCATGTAACCGGGATTGATTTGTCACAGTCAATGCTGGATAGAGCGAAACACAAGGCTGACCTGGCTAAGGTGCAGGTGGATTTTCGCCGGGAGGATGCCCGCTCTTTTAACTATAAGGGTGAGTTTGACCTGGCTATTATGTTGTGTGAAGGTGCTTTTCCCCTGATGGAAACAGACGAAATGAACTTCCGTATTCTGCAAAATGCCTGCTCTTCAATAAAGCTGAACGGCAAGCTTATCTTTACCACTCTCAATGGTTTATTCCCTTTGTTTCACTCTGTAAAAGACTTTATCAATCAACACTCGGCTGAAGACAGGACTGCTTCCAATTCCTTTGACCTGATGACCTTCCGGGATACTTCTGACTATGAGGTCACGGACGATAACGGAGTCAAAAAGACTTTTCACTGCAACGAACGCTATTATGTGCCCAGTGAAATCAGCTGGATTGTCAAACAAGCCGGATTTAAACAAGTGGATATCTTTGGCTCAAAGCTTGGTGCCTACAGCCGTAAGGACACCTTATCTCACGACGATTACGAGATGCTGATTATTGCAGTAAAATAATTCGCCTAGACCAACAGGAGGAATGTATGTGCGGACGCTTTGCTCAGGTGGTTAAACACAAGCAGCTCAAGAAATTAATGGATGAACTATCAATCAAAAACCGGGATGAACAGATCGAGATAAACTACAACGTGGCGCCCACCCAACCCGTGGCAGCCGTGATCTACAAAGGCAAAGAGCGCTTTCTGACCTTCTTCCGCTGGGGACTGATCCCCTCCTGGAGCAAGGAGCCCTCCACCCAGTTCAGCATGATCAACGTGCGCTCCGAAACGATCCTGGAGAAGCCTACCTTCAAAAACGGCCTGCTCAGACGGCGTTGTCTGATTCCGGTTACAGGATTTTATGAATGGCGCAAGAGTGACAAACAGCCGTTTTTTATTCATGCTGCGGGAAGTAGCGCAAGACTCCGTTCTTGCGAAACAGAAATTGACGCAACTTCGGAGAGTTGCGCAACAGGAAAAAACACAGCTTTGGAAAGCTACCCAACAGATTTTGATTTGCTCTACCTGGCAGGCATCACGGAATACTGGACTGGTGCGGACGGCAGCTATATCCAGAGCTGCGCCATCATCACCACTTCACCCAATAAAGTGATGGAACCGATTCATGACAGGATGCCGGTGATCCTGACTCCGGACGTGATGGAAAGCTGGCTGACAGAGGATTTCAAAGATCCTGTGTCCCTGCAGTCCTTTCTACAGACCTGCCCGGCACATATGATAGAGATCTACCCCGTCAGCAAAAAGATGAATAAAGTGGGCTACAATTCAGAGGATTGTCTGACTCCTATTTCAGTCTGACCAGTTTAACTGTCGCGGCACTGCTGCCGGAAGTCATTCTGCCGAAATAAATTCCGTTGGGGACAGGATTTCCGGCCAAGTCAAGACCAGACCAGACCATTGTGTGACTGCCCTGAGCTTTGGTTTCTCTGAGCAGGGCGGCTACTTTCCGTCCTTTCAAATCATAGATGTCAAGCCTTGTCACATCAGCTTTGGGAAGACTGTAGCGGATAGAAACATTTTCTCTGAATGGATTGGGCTGGGTAGAGAGCTGTAAAGACGCTGTGGGAGAGATTTCATCGTCATTGCCGACAAATTCCTGCGCTGTGATAGTAAAAGGATAAGTCACATTATTGAGGCTGTCGGGGTCAGCGGTAAGTTCCACTTTGCCGGTCAGATACATCAGGCCCGTGGTGTCAGGCGCCCAGCTCAAAGTTGCATCAGCAAACTGACCGGGCAGAATGGAAGGCAGACCGGCAAAGGTTAGAACCTCGTCGCCCCGCATCAGATAAGCCGTGGCAGCTCCGGAAGCTATTGGTGACGAGCCAGCGTTGCCAACCGTGACAGTATAATTCGCAACCATGCTCTGCATGGGAGTTTGAGGTCCGTTGAGATTTACTGCGGCGGCATTCTGAGGATGCGCGGTTTTGGGCATAAAGATAAACATTGTGCCTTCCGCCGGAGCAGTCTGGATGGTATTAAAAGAGGTGGTGTGAGATGCCACAGAAGGGTTTCCGGGCTGGATGCTGTAAAAATAATTGGTGCCGCCGGGAATCATGTTGATGCCAATCGAGGCGGAACCGTTGTTGGGCGCGCCAATGTGCGGTCCGTAGATGAAATCTATCTGTCCTGTCTCGTGCAGACGGGTCATGAAGCTGTATTCATTCATGCCGTTGTAGTTCCACTTGGCAGCCAGCCACTGAACATAGAAAATGCGGTGAGGTGCATCTCCGTAGGTGTTATACTGCACAGCTCCAAATTGCAGGCTGAGGTCGTCCCAAAGCGGTGCCACCAGCGGTCTTATATTCAAGTAGGACAAGTCGTTACCATAATATGGCAAGGTCAGATTGGCACCCAGATTGACCCAGCCGTTGGAGGAGATTTTCACCTGGGTGTAGTTGTAACTGCCATAGGG
>JAWOHU010000039.1:0-4257 GCA_046485025.1 Cloacimonadaceae bacterium (SeqCode)
TTCCAGAGCTTTCTGCACCTGGCTGCCATAGGGCATGACGATGTTGGCGTAATAATGCCTGGCCTGATAGAGGGCAAGGTCAAAAGGATATTCCGTATCAAATCTCTCTGATGAACACACATGCTGTCCGAAGGCGTCATTGGAAAAGAGGATTTTTTCTTCAGGACAATAGGTTACCATGTTGTCTGGCCAGTGCACCATGGGAGTGGTCACGAAAGTCAGGTTGCGCTTGCCGATATTGAGGGTGTCGCCTGATTTGATTTCCTGAAAATTCCAGTCTTGTTTAAAGTGCAGTTTCAGGCCCTTGATAGCCATTGCATTTGTGTAAACCGGCTTGCCCGGATAATCATTTAGAAGCAGCGGCAGACTGCTCGAATGATCCATTTCCACATGATTCTGGACGATAAGGTCGATTTTGGCAGGGTCTATGACATGGCTGATGCGCTCTATCATTTCAGGATAATGTTTGGCATCCACATCGTCGATCAGGACCACCTTTTCATCTATGATCAGATAGGCGTTGTAAGTGGCACCCTGGCTGATCTGGTAACTGTGAAAATCACGCAGGTCCCAGTCGATTCCACCCACCCACCAGATGTTTTCTTTCAGTTTAATCGGTTTCATGATTTCTCCCGTGCTTTATTATCTACTTATTATATATGATATTCGGTTTCTATGTTTCAGACAAGTGAAATTATAGTGAAAATCCGGAGTTCAATTTGCCCAAGAGAGTTATTATGCATATTCAGGTTATCAGGGCAAATCGGACTTCGTATTTTCAGTCTGGATGATGCTGCGCATGAGAAAAGTTCACTGCCTGCGCAGGAATGACAAAAGTAGGAACAGACGTTCCCGTCTGTTCAATACAGGCGAGACGCCTGTATCTACTACCCTGCCGGAACGACACTATTCCACTTTTTCACTTTTCCACTTATTTTTGACAGACCGGACAGTAAAAACTGCTTCTGCCTGCCTGTTTGATACGTTTTATCTCATGACCTTGCGGGCATTTCTCTTTTTGATAGACCTGCAGAAAATTCTGGAATGAACCAGTTTTGTCATCAATCTGGCGATAGTCTGAAACGCTGGTGCCGTTATTGGCAATCGCTTCTGTGAGCACTTCTTTGGTATGTCTGACAATTCTTTCCAGCTTATTTTTAGTGAGTTTCTGCGCGGCGGTTTCAGGTTTTATCCTTGCTCTGTAGAGGATTTCACAGACATAGATATTGCCCAGTCCGGCAATCACAGACTGGTCCAAAAGCACATTCTTGATAGGTGCTGATTTCTTTTGCAGAGCCTGTTTCAGGTAATTGGCATTAAAATCTTCTGACAAAGGTTCAGGACCCAGTTTGGGCAGATAGTTTTCAATTCTGCTGATGGGTGCAACAATGATTTTGCCAAAGGTTCTGATGTCGTTAAACAGCACTCTGGCGCAGCCTGTCAGGGAAAGCAGCGCGCGCACATGTTTGGCTTCTTCATTATCCTCTTCCGTGTAAATCAGTTTGCCTGTCATCCTCAGATGAATAATCAGCGCGTTTTTGCTGGCGAGATGCAGAATGATATATTTTCCCCGCCGTTCATATTTTTCCACCACAGCCGGAAATACGGGCTGCATAATGTCTTTATCATACACAACGGTGCCGTTATAAAGTGAATCCAATTGGCAGATTGGCAAGCCGTTGATTTTTCTTTTTAAACCACGCAGGACTGTTTCCACTTCAGGAAGTTCGGGCATTATTCACTCCAATTTTCGACGTATTTATTAATCCAATAAGCGGCGCAAGCCCCGTCTCCGACTGCAGTTGCCACTTGTCTCAAGGCTTTGGACTGCACGTCACCGGCTGCCCAAACGCCTTCAGCAGAGGTATTATGAGCCCTGTCAGTAACGATGTAGCCGTTGTCCAGTTCCAGTTGTCCTTCAAATAATTTGGTATTGGGGTCGTTGCCTACAAAGACAAAAACGCCGTCCACAGGTATGATTTTTTCTGTGTTGTCGCGCGTGTTGTGGATGATGATTTTCTTGTCTTCAGGCTTGTAGAAATCTATTTTTTCCAATTCAAAAAAGGGCATCAATTCAATCTTGGGATTAGCTTTCACCCTTTCCTGTAGAATCTCGTCTGCCTTGTAATTATCGCTGCGAGTCAAAATATAAACCTTGCTAGCATACTTTGCCAGGAAAGTTGATTCCTCAAAAGCTGTATTGCCGTCACCCACTATTGCAATGGTTTTATCAGGATAGAAGGGTCCGTCACAGGTGGCACAATAAGAAACGCCATTTCCCTTGAAATCCGCTTCACCCGGAACGTTGAGTTTGCGGGGCGAGGAGCCTGTCGAAATCAGGACAGCTCTGGCTTTCCAGACTGCATAAGGGGTGTGGATGAGCTTGATTTTGCCTGTCAATTCCACTTTTATCACATCTTCATTGACGACTTCCAGACCAAACATTTTTGCCTGTGTTTCCATATCCTTAGCCAGTTTCTGACCCAGAATGGGCTCCGGAAATCCAGGATAATTTTCCACCCATTCCGTGGCAGTGAGTTGTCCGCCTGAGATTGCCATCTTTTCTATCATCAGGGTTTTGAGTTTATAGCGCGCGGCATACAAACCCGCTGTCAGACCCGCAGGACCTCCGCCCACAATGATGAGGTCAAAAAGCTCCTCAGGATTGGCATTGGTCGGTAAATTCAGATTAAATTCCATATTTGAACCTCTCAGTAATTAATACGCAAAGACACAAAGACGCCAAGACGCAGAGTTTGAAAATCTTTGCAGCTTTGCAGCTTTGCCTCTTTGCGTTAAAAAAACGCATCTATTTATAGGGCTTCTTTGATCTTTTCGACGAGCATCTGCTCAGGTGCAGCACCTTCCTGAAACCATTTTTCGTTGATGACGGTGCGCGGAACGCCCTGCACTCCATACTTTACAGCCTGATGCGGAAATTCACTGATTTCTATCATTTCCGCCGTAACCTTGTCACTGTAATAAGCCATCGCCTGAGCCATCATCACTGCCGGCGGGCAATAAGGACAGGTGGGCGTGACAAAAACCTTCATCTGAACCGGCTTCTGCAGGTTATCGAGAAACTTTTTTGTCTCTTCCGTCAGCTTGACAACGCCGGTGGAAACCATCAGAAATGCATTCAGCAGCGAGGAAAATTCATACCCTGCAGGAATGCCTGTGAACCGGATGCCAAAGTCTTTTTCTTCCATCACGATGATGGTCGGCAGCTCTTCCACGCCATATTTTTTGGCTTCCGCCTCGTGATTTTCAAAATCCATGACCTCCAGTTTTAGCTTGTCTGTCGTGGTCATCAGGTCATTTAAAAGCTCATGCGCGTCTTTACAGAAGCTGCATTCCATGCCTTGGGTAAAGAGTTTAACGGTTACCGGTTTGACCATAACGGCCAATATTTTTGTAACTTCCTGTTTGATTTTATCGTCTAACATAGTGGTTTTTCACTCCCCTTTTATTTTCTTTTTGTGTTTCTGTTGATAAGATAATCCATTTTTTCCCCTTTGACTAATACTATTTGTCATTAAGCAAATTTTTGTATCTGTCTTACCTCTTCCATAAAGGCATTACGGAGTCAATACGGAGTCATTACGGATTAAACCCGTAATGACTCCGTATTGACTCCGTAATGCTAAGCTGGAAGATATACCATGATCAATGCCAGGGAAAAGCCATAAGTCATTCAGGAAGTTGTTATTAGTCCGGTAGGACGAAAGTATGTAACCCGGCACGTGAGTGCCGGGCAAGTATATAAAATAAATCCGAGTCCGGCAGGACGACACAGGCTGTTTTTAAAGTAGTTACAAGCGTCCCCGCTTCTATTGTACAGGCGAGACGCCTGTACCTACTTCCCTTGCATGTATCAGTAACAAAGCTAAATATTCATTGACAGTATTAAAATGATTCAGTAGTTAGTTATTATCCTGATCGGGAGAGAAAAAGCATGCGAACATACGCTAAACTCATTAAGACGCTTGTTTTATTACTCATTTTAGCAAGCTGTTTATACTTATCTACTTCTTTATTGGCTTGCAGTAAGAAAACTGAAAATCCTGCACCCCGTCCGATTGATTATAGCTCTGCCGAAGGTAAATCAACTGAAGAAGCAGGACGCAGAGAAAAAGAAAGTCAGTTGGAAAAAGTAGCGGAAAGATTTAAAGCAGAGACGGGATTTAGAGGTGAGATAAAATACAACTCAGAAAAGATGCGTCTGGGCTTTTTTGAGGGTAAATTTACTGATATCCA
>JAWOHU010000066.1:0-12022 GCA_046485025.1 Cloacimonadaceae bacterium (SeqCode)
ATAGCTTCCACTTCTACTCATGACTTGTATATCGACGGGAGTTTTAACAATCAGGATGATAGATATTTCAGGAATTATGCTGATATAACCATTCATCTGAAAGGTAATTTTACCAACGGTATTAATGGTGTGTTTATATTTGATGCAGGGACACTTAGTTTTGAAGGCACTAGCAATCAAAGCTTGATAAATAATAGTGCGTTAACCAGTTACTTTAACAACCTAAACTTTAATCTGGCAAGCGGAGTCAGTCTGACCCTTTTGCTGACAAATTCCACTTCCATAGATGTTTGGGGTAATATTACGATCAATAGCGGTATCTTTGATTGCAATTATAAAAATATCAACATCAAGGGTAACTGGTATAACAATGCCGGGGTTGATGCTTTTGTGGAAAGAGATGGAGCTGTTATCTTCAAAGGCACGGGCGACCAGTATATTTATAACGATAACTTTGGGGCTCTTGTCATGAATAAGTCTTCCGGTGAACTGATTTTTCCAGCCAATTCCATTGTGTTTGCAGATAAGTACCAGCGCGATAATGGCACTCTGAGAGTGGACGGCGGCACTTTTGTAGCGGGAAAGCTGCTTAACACTGGCATTTATGGCACCATCTATGTAAACTCAGGTCTGCTGGATATGCGCCAGGACGAATTCACCAGGATGGATCTAAACGGCAATTTGTATATGACAGGCGGAACCTTTACCATCAACGGCGGTTCTAATTCTGACAATAGCTGGGGCTATGGGGGTGGTGTAGTCAATCTTTACATGACAGGCGGAGTCCTGGATTTTCTGAATCAGAGCATCTTCATCAGTGACCAGATTGGAGAAATATCTTTCTATGTGAGCGGCGGAACTATCCGAACCTCCAAAAACTATGCCTGCACCATGAACGATATTGATTTTAGCGGGGGAACTCTGGAATTATATAATCCCGGAGAAGCATTTATCCAAATGCACTCCACCTGTTCCGTGTACAATCTGAATATTAACAAGGGTAGTGTGCGCAGCGTTGAAGAGTCTGCTTCAGACAATCCAGTTAACATAAAAGACAGTGGACCGAATCTCAGTAAAAATGAGCGGTTAGGCAGCGTTGATGCTTTGACTCACCTGAACATAAACGGAGTTCTAACGATTAATAGTGGCGTTTTAAATGCCGGGGCTTATAATATAACTGCTATTGGTGGAATATCTGTGTACGGAACCTTGAAAAAGACTGCAGCAGGCACAATTCTGTCCGGAGGAGATTTCTACTGGTTTGACGGCTCTCTGGGAGATATTACAGCAGGGTCAATCTCCTTTGCCACAAAATGGCGTTTTTACGAAGGCTGCAACGTCGTTTTGACCAATTGCCCCGTTACTTTCATCGGGCTTACCGGCTCAACCATTCTTTCGTCCAGCGCTACAGCCAGTTTTGGTAATCTTACTTTAAACGGGTCAAACATGATTTCCCCCGATCATTATATCTATATTTCCGATGACAGCACACAACCTTTAACTGTTACCGGGACTCTGACTATCAATCCGGGTAACTATTTTTATCTGAACGGAAAAAGCCTCCAGGTCACGGGCAATATAAACCTGATCGCGGGCTCTTCCAGACTGTCTCTAAGTTCAGATTCCATTCTTAAGATAGGTGGCGGCAGCATTCTTACCGTCAATAGTGGAGCCACTCTGGAAACAATCGGTAGTTCCGGTCATCCTGCTACGATAACTCATATTTCAGGTAACTACGGATTAACGATTGCCAGCGGAGGCAATATCAGTGCCGAATATACCATATTTGAATACATGATGGCCAGCGGTGTAATTGTGAATTCCGGCGCTGTGGTCAATACAGCACATTGTTTCCATTACTGTACTTTTCAAAATGGATTAAGTGCTTTCAACGGCAGACTCCTGGCCATCAATACCAACCAGGTTTTAAATATTTATGGCCTTAATTTTCCAACTATCACCGGAGCAAGTAATTGGAATATTGCAAAATCTGCCGACCAGGGAACTGTGAATTGCTACAATTATACCGGTAGTTTTAGCGGAGAAAGTTATGATTTGGATACTTACAACCGGATTAACTGGATGGGAGCTGTCCTTTGTGATCTGGTCATCAATGAAATCTGGACCATTTCAAACGAACTTTATGTCTGTGAGGAGAACTCTTACGGTATTGAAATCTATAACATGACGGCCTATCCGACCTATGTCCCTGTTCGGGTTGACCTTTATTACAACAGGGAGACTATACCTCCGGTTGGAACCATAGGTGACGAGTATGTTTATCTTGACCCCTTAGCTGCCTGGGAGGCAATATCAATAGAACTTCTGGCTGTGCCATCTGAAGCAGGAGGAACATGGAAAACCTGGTTCCGTTTGGACACTCTGAATGAAATAGCAGAAACCAATGAAAACAATAACGCAGATGGCTACCTGACCACGACTTGGCTGCCATTACCTCTTGTGCAAAATACCACAATTGTCTTTAACACATCAACTCAGAGGATGGAACTGACCTGGACTTATCCTGCCCAACCTACTATCAACCGGTTCAAAGTCTATCGCAGTGAAAATCCTTCTGGTCCTTTTGACACATTGGTAGGAACGCCCACCGGAACATATTTCTCACCTCTGATCACAGGACAAAAATACTTTTACCAGGTCAGGGCTGAAAAGACCTGGCCCTGATGTTTAGCTTGACAAACACTGCAGGTCTGAAATAAATTTCACCAAAATTATTTCAGCCGGGAGAGTGAGATATGAAACAAGCCTTGATTCTATTCTTAATGTTTGTGCCCCTGTGGCTTATGGCGCAGGACATGCCTTTCACTGTCAAGTCATCCACCCGCTACAGCGTATCCGGAATGGTGGGTTACGAAAAGGTTGATTCGGTCAAATATTACCAATTCAGACTGATACAGGAATTCAAGTACTGGAAAATCGGGATGGGTTTGGATTTGGATTTTTTATTTGATAAACATGCCCACCTCAAAAAGGACGATTGGGACAATCTGGACGATATTTTGAGCAAGATCTATTATCTGCGTTACGGCGAAGTGGAAGAGCCCTTTTATTTCCATCTGGGCGGCTTTCCCAATCGCAGTATGGTCAACGGACTGGTCATGCTCAACTATTCCAACATGCTGCTCTATCCCGAACTCCACAACACAGGCGTGATGATTGGAGGCAGCCCCAAATGGCCTCTGAAGCCTGTATTTGAGATTTATACCTCCAATATCAGAAAGAACCAGATATTGTCTTTTTCCACTCACATCCAGCCGCTGCCGGATTCCACCCTCAGGAACATCGACGAGACCGTGATCGGCTTTTCTTTTGTCACGGACAGAGACCAGAAGAGCAACCTCAGGTATGTGATGGACGATGCCCTCTATGAACAGCTTTATGACGAGTTGAATATCAATAAAAGCAGCTCTGCGTCAGTCTTTAGTCTGGATTACAAGATGCCTGTGTTTCAGAGCGATAAAGTCAGGTTCGGTCATTATGCCGAAGTGGCGCACATTCTGGATTATGGCACAGGATTCATTCTTCCCGGCGTCTGGGCGGACTTTAACTTTCTGAAGGTGAATCTGGAATACCGCATCTACGGAAGCCAGTTTGTGCCTGCCTTTTTTGACCATTACTATGAAGAGGACAGAGCCATCCTGGTGGAGGACACCACGGAAGGTGTGACCTACAGCATTCTCACCAAGGAAGAAGCTCTGGCAGACGTCAAAGCCGCCTACGGGTGGTATGGGAAAGTTCAGGGTTTAATCGGTAAAAAACTCAAAACCATGGTCGCCTGGCAGGATATGTATGGCAAGGATCTCAAGACCGGCAAGTCGCTCTGGTTCAGGCTTTGGGTCGATACGCAGTATAAGCGTCTGGAAAATGTTGCCTTCTCCTACAGCAAAATCAATGTGGAAGAACTCGCCCTCGGCAAAGTCGTTGTGCCCAAAGCCAATATGTCGCTCAGTATGACCTTCAGCCTCAATGAAAAAAGACGCTGGTTCATCATCGGCAAATACTCTGAACGCTATAAAGAAAAGGAAGGCGGCATCAACTGGTGGGAAGATACCAAACGCTCCGCTGCCATCGGAGTCAAATACACCTTTTAGATAAATAAACTCATCATCCGATTCCCCGCCAATTCACTTTAGGTTGTCAAGCTCAGGCTTGACAAGCGGGAAATTGACACCCCCAAGTTCTGACCAGGCCAACGCCTATTAATCTTAATCTCATACGGTACAAGGGATCAGTACAGCTTTCTTAATAGCATTACGGAGTCAATACGGAGTCATTACGGGTTTAATCCGTAATGATAGCGTATTGACTCCGTATTGCCTCTAAGGGTGAAAGAGCTTAATAGTGAATCAGTGAAAACTGCATGGATTCCTCTTTCCGATCAGGTCGAGGACAGGCTCTGTGCAGGAATGAAAGGAGTTACGGAATACTGACCCGGACATCCTGATATTCTGCCAAATGGGTGAACTGCCATTTGAGGAGCAGGCGTTCCAGCAGAATCACGATGCCGTAGAGGAGCAGGGAAAAAGCTGTTATGATGACTATGATGGCAAAGACGTGCGCAGTCTGATAGGACTTGGTGGCGCGGGTCATATAAATGCCCAGGCCTTTCATACCGCCCAGCCATTCGCCGATAATGGCAGCCATCACGCTGTAGGAGACGGCAAGTTTCAGTCCCGTGAAAAAGGAAGGCAGAGCGGAAGGGATTTTGAGCAGGTAAAAGGTCTGCCAGGGCGACGCATTCATGGATTTGAACAGGCGCAGATATTCCACCCTGACCTGCCGGAAACCGTCATACAGATTCACGGCGATGGGGAAGAAGCAGACCAGGGTGACGATGAAAATTTTGGCTGTGACGCCGTAGCCGAACCAGAGGATAAAAAGAGGTGCTAAGGCGATGATGGGAACGGTCTGACTGATGATGACAAAAGGATAGAGCGTATCCCTGAAGGCTTTCCATCTGTCCATGGCAATGGCAATCAGACTGCCCAGAAAGATGCTGAGGGCAAGTCCGATGAGGGTTTCCATGATAGTGACCGAGGCGTGTGAAAGCAGCAATTGGGGATGCGTAAAAAAGACTTTGACCACAGAAAAAGGGGAAGGTATAATCCAGTTCAGACCCCTGTTAAAATGCGTCAAAACCGCCCAAAAAACGAGTATAAAGAGGGCAAAGACTGTAGGCAGTAACAATTGACGGGTTTTGCTGTTTTTCATTTCTCGCCGACAAATCTAACTTCTGTCTGAAGCAGGACGCCGAACTTTTGCTGAACAGCGTTTCGGACGTGTTCAATCAGAGCCAGAATGTCTTTAGAAGTTGCGTTGCCCAGATTGACAATAAATCCGCAGTGCTTTTCAGAAATGGCAGCGCCACCAATCCTGAAACCCTTCAAATCACAATCCTGAATCAGTTTGCCGACAAAGAAGCCTTCCGGACGACGGAAAACAGAGCCGGCGCTTGGCAGTTCCAAAGGCTGTTTTTCTTCACGCGCTCTGGTAAATTCTATGATTTTAGCTTTGATTTTACGCTTGTCGATGCGTTCGAGCTTGAAAGTAGAACAGAGATGAATCAGATCCTGATCCTGAAAAACGCTGTGACGGTAGGAGAAATCGTGGTCTTCGTGTTCAAGAGCGTGCCAGTCAGCCATTTTACCTGGTGGCGCAGAATTGTCCAATTTTAAAACTTCGCTGAAGGTGAGTACATTACTGATTTCGCCGTCATAAGCTCCGGCGTTCATATACACCGCTCCGCCCACGGTTCCGGGAATACCGCAGGCAAATTCCAGTCCGGTAAGCCCTCTGGCAGCTGTGCTTTGGCTCAGTTTCCAGAGCTCATATCCGCTCCAGGCAACAACAGAATCATCATAGTATTGGACATTAGTCATTTTGAGGGTGGAAATTACGAGTCCTCTGATGCCTTTGTCGCTGACAATCAAGTTTGAGCCTTTGCCCAGAATGAAATAGGGGAGACCATTTTCCAGGGAAAGGTTGAGCACTGTGATGAGTGCTTTTTTAGATTTTATAATGACAAAAATATCAGCCGGACCACCGACCCTGAAAGTCGTGTGTAGTGCCATCGGTTCATGGAAGCGGATATTGTGCTCTCCGACCGCCTGAGTCATAGCGCTAATCAATTCCCGGTCAATCTGTTGCATGATTCATTTCCTGTAAAATGAATGGCTCTGTTTAAAGAAACTGATGACCATGTCCTGCATCTGCAGAGGGCTGGTCATAATTTGGCTGGCAGCGGGAAGAACTTCCTGAAAGAAGTGTCCGTAACGTTTGGTGGCTACCCGCGGGTCAATAATCAGGATGACGCCTTTGTCGTTTTTGCTGCGTATCAGCCGGCCGAAACCCTGTCTGAGCCGGAGCAGGGCGTTGGGCAGAATATAGTACAGGAAAGAATCCTTCTTTTCATTTTCCAGTTTTTCGATGTAGGCTTCCACAATCGGTTCGGAAGGCACCTGGAAAGGAAGTTTGAACAAAATCAGCAGAGACAAAGATTCGCCTTGGACATCAATGCCTTCCCAGAAAGAGCTGGTGCCCAGCAGGACAGCGTTGTTGTGCTTCTTAAATTCGTCCAAAAGAGCGGAACGGCTGCTCCACTTGCCCTGTGCAAAAAGAGGACGGTTTGCTTGGTAGAGCTTCTCGTTCAGCTTCTGATAGGCGGCGTCCAAATCATTGTAGGAGGTGAAAAGAGTCAGAGTCCCGACGGGAGTGTTTTGCAGAATGGAATCAATCAAATCCAGTGCCTGAGGCAGAAAAAATCTCTCTTTGGGCTCAGGCAGAAAACCCGATACCATAAGGCGTGACTGCTCAGCGTAGTTAAAAGGCGATTCCACAACCTTTTCGATGACTTGTTTATCCTCCAGCAGAGATAATCCGGATTGGGTATTGAAGAATTTGAAGGAATTCCGCAAAGCCATGGTGGCAGAAGTGAAAACGATGCAGGGGATATTCTTGTAAACGATATTGTTCAGATGCTGATTTACTTCGATGGGAGCATAGCAGATGGCAGAAGAGGGGGTTGACTTATCGCTTTTCTGTCCAGCTTCCAGCCAGTAGCCATAGTTTACGAGGTCTGGATTAATCAGTTTAAGCAGGTCAGTTTCAGATTCAACAGCTCTCATCTCAAAGCCCTGGATGCGCTCCAGCAGATTGTCAAATGATGGGACCTGTTTGGAATTCAAACCGGAAAAAACATTATTCAGAGCGTGCAGTTCCTTGAGCAGGTCTTTCCAGAAAACGACGACGACTTCGAGCTGAGCAAAATAATCCGGAAGCTGCTCTATCGTCTTGATTCTGAGTTTTCCGAAGCTGTCGTTTTGTTCGCAGGTTTCAGAAATATAAGAAAACAGCGTCAGGATAGGCTTTCTGTGCTTTTCAATCAGTTCTTCTAAGTTGCTGCCAATAAACTGGATATGCTCTTTGACGGCGGGGGAGAGCACGCTCTTTTCCAGAGCTTTATAGAGCTGCTCCAGAAAGCCGACGTTCTTTTTTTTGTAGAGCTTGCTGATCTGGTTGAGCTGGATAATCAGTTCGGAGTAACTGAGCTCGATTCCAAGTTGACGTGCAGCGGTTTGCATAATGTTGTGTGCTTCGTCAATAATCAGATATTCATATTCGCCCAGGCTGACGTGGTCGGACTTGAGGTCTGCCAGCAGCAGGGAATGGTTTGCCACAATAAGACTGGCGTCTTCCACGTGCTTTCTGAGTTTCATCACATAGCAGTGCATGAAATGAGAGCACTTTTTACCGGCGCAGGTGTAACGGTCAGAGCTGAGCCGGCGCCAGCTGACACTGAAGCGATTTTTATCGAAAGAGGTGTTTTCAGAGACATCGCCGGTGTTGGTCTGCTGTTTCCAGATGAGCAGATGGAGCAGGGCAGAAGCTTCATAGGGAGTTAAGCCTCTGGCTTGTTCATGCAACAGCTCTTCCCACTTGCGTTCACAGAGATAATTTTCTCTCCCTTTAACGAGAACAGCTTTGTAAGGGACTTGCAGGATCTTCTTCAGGACGGGCAGGTCTTTGTTAAAAAGCTGTTCCTGGAGGTTTTTGGTGTTGGTGGAAACGACGATTTTCTGATGTCTGGAATAGGCAAACTGGAGAGCGGGAATCAGATAGGCAAAGGATTTCCCAACTCCTGTTCCGGCTTCCACAACCAGGTAGTGATTCTCAGCAAAAGCCTGTTCGGTGCTCTGCGCCATGTCAAGCTGACCAGCACGGAATTCATAATTTTCGAAATTCTGCTGCAATATCCCGTCTTGAGAGAAAATCTCTGTCTGACTCAGCAAATGGGGCTGGAGACACTTGTGCTCTATCACATTGTGCAGAGGGACAGAAGGTTGCTTTGGTTTTTGTCCGACCAGAGAATATTTGCGCTGATAATCAACAATCAATTCCAGCAGAGAAGAGAGACTGCTGTCCAGTTGAGCCTGTCGGCTAAGCTCCAAAATTCTGACATTAACGGTTACACCATGATAAGTTCCAATGTGTTCAACCAGCTTGTAGAAAAGCTCTGCCGTGGCTGTGGCATCATTGATTGCTCTGTGCGCCTGCCCGATATCAATACCGAATTCTGCGCACTGGGTGGAAAGTTTGTGATTGGGAATAAAAGGCAAATAGATTCTGCCGAGTTCGCTGGTATCCCACCAGGGATTGAGCAGCGGAAGTTCATTAATTTCAATCAGATTGGTATTGATAAAATCGAGGTCGAATTTGGTATTTTGACCGACAATGACGGAATTCCCTATAAAGGATTTTAGCTCTTTGAGAACGGGAGTAATATCAGGCGCATTTTTTAGCTGAGCGGGCGTGATGTTTGTCAGATATTCAATATAATGCGGAATATCTTTGCGGGGTTTGACAAAGCTGTTGTAAACATCAATCTGTTTGCCGTCCTTGTATCTGACCGCAGCGACCTCAATGATTTCGTCATATTGAGGATTCAAACCTGTGGTCTCAGTATCGATACAGACAATTTCCAGTTTTTCAGATATACAGGGCAGAATTGACGGATTCAGATCAGGACTCATTTTCTCTATCCAGATTGTAGCGTTTGAGCTTCTTGATCAGCCCCTGCCTGGATAAGCCAAGCTCTTTGGAGGCTTGGGTCTGGTTCCAGTTGAATTTTTCCAGGACTTCCTGAAGCATCTTGCGTTCGAGGTCCTCGATGGCGTCCTTGAGGGTGGATTTCTTACGCAAAAGCTTGATGGTCTGTTCGTTGTCAGAGTATTTGTAAACCTCTTCCGACAGGTCTTCCGGTTTGATGAAAGTACTGTCCTCGACCAGAGTGACGGCTCGTTCCAGCTCGTTCTCAAGCTGACGAACATTACCGGGCCATTCATAGCGTTCCAGGCACTTCATAGCTTCATCAGAGATGCCCAGAACGTTTTTATTGATGCGTTTATTGTATCTGTCGAGAAAGAAGATAGCCAGCAGCGGGATGTCATCAGCTCTGAGTTTCAAAGGCGGAACATCTATTTTAATCACGTTTAAGCGATAATAAAGGTCGAGTCTGAAGTCTCCTTTCTTCACTTTATCAAGCAGGGGAACATTGGTGGCGCAGACTACTCTGACATTGACTTTTTCAGTTTTGGTTGAGCCGACGCGCTTGATTTCCCCTTCCTGCAAAAAGCGGAGCAGCTTGGTCTGGGTGGAGAGACTGATATCAGATATTTCATCTAGGAAGAAGGTGCCGCCATCGGCGATTTCAAACAGTCCTTTTTTATCGTAAGCAGCACCTGTGAATGAGCCTTTGACGTGACCAAAGAGTTCGCTTTCCAGAAGGGTTTCCGGCAGAGCACCGCAGTATTGCGCTACGAAAGCTTTGTTGCGTCTGTTGCTGCTATAGTGCAGAGCTCTGGCAATCAGTTCCTTACCTGTTCCGCTGGGTCCGTCCAGAAGCACGCTGGTCGGGGTGTCCTTGATTTTTTCAATAAGCTCGAATATTTTCATCATAGCAGGGCTTTTGCCGATGATATTAGAATACAGATTTCCCTCATTGAGCTGTTCTCTGATGATAGCGTGAGTCTTTTCCAGGTTTGAGGTTCGGATGTTTTCAATAATCACGATAACCTGGTTTGCCATGGCATTGAGCAGATTAATCACGCGGTCGGAGAAATAGTTGGAGCCTTTCTGAGTGAAGAGCAGGACGACACCCAGAGCTTTCTTTCTCATAGAAAGCGGTATGACCAGGATGTTGTTGTATTCGGGAGCAAAATGAGGCTGTTTCAGATTCACCATACTGTTGTCAGACCAAGCTTGCCGGCAGAGATCCATAAAAGTTTCGTAGGTATGGTCATCCTGATTGTAATTCTGATAAATCTTGTAATCCCAGGATTCAGGTATGGCAGGATTGCTATGCAGACAGAGAATGCCGCCGTCCGCTTCGGAAATGTCAATTAAAGATGAGAGGGTCTGTTCAATCAGGACATCGATGTCAGAGATAGTGTTCAGTTTTTGTGTGATTTCATAGAACTGATTCAGCAGGGTTTCTTCAAATTTGGCATCACTGACCTCAGTGGAATAGTCACGGCTGATTTTCTGAATCAGGATATCGTTCTGCTCCAGTAACTTGATTGAGCCAAACTGCTGAATGATTTTGTGATTGTTCTTGAGAATCTGCAGAGCCTGCTCCCATTCTTTCTTCTCATTCAGAACGCTGGCAAGTTCATAATTTGCCAGGGACAGTTCATAATTATTGCTGGTTTCCACAAAGAGCTTAATGGCTTCGTTGAGATGTTCCTCTGCCTGTGCAAGATTTCTGCGCTCCAAAAGGGCACGCAGGTAATATGCTCTGCCGAGTTCAAACAGGTTATTCATCTCGGTGGCAACTTTGATAGCTTGAGAGATATAATAATCAGCACTCTCATAGTTTCTGGTCAGGATAAAGAAATATGCCTGCTGCAGAGAGCCTTCGACAATTTTGTCCTTGGCATTGTGGGTCTTAAAATAGTCAAAACTCTCCACCAGATAGCTGTAAGCTTCTTTGAATCGGTGCAGTTTGGTCAAGGCGGAACCAATGTTGCCATAGAGCTCAGCTTTGATGAAATCATCACTCACACTTGGAAGCATCTCAAGACCCTTGAAGTAGAGGTCATAGGCAAGATTAAGCTCACCCTGTTTTTCATACAGCTCCCCCAGGTTGTTGAAAGAGCGCAGCAGACCTTCCGTGAAGTTATTTTCCTCTGATTTCTTGACTGCCTGTTCATAATAATCAATAGCCTGTTTCCAGTTTCCTTTCTTAAAATAAAGGCAGCCCATATTATTCAGAGAGGCGACAATGTTGCGGTAGAAGTTGAAATTGATGGCGGTTTCCAGAGATTTCCTAAGTGCATTTTCAGCCTGGTCAAAGTGGCCGTTATCCATCCAGGTGACGCCAATGTTGTTATATATGTTAGTTATATTATAGGGCTCATTCAGGAGTTTTTGAATTTTCAGTGCTTCCTCCAGATAATAGAGTGATTTTTCCTGATCACCCTTGTCGTCCATCAGACCGCCTAAGTTGTTATAGCAGACAGAAATGCCGTTGAGATTGAAATTCTCCTTTTCCATATTCAGGCTTTTGATAAAGAATTGCTCGCTTTCTTTCCACTCTCCTTTGAACATATACAAGACGCCGAGATTATTGTAAACCGCTGCCAATCCTTCCTGATTAGCAGCCATGTTATAAAGGGTTTCGGCTTCTCTGAAAACACTCTCCGCCCGCTCGTATTCATTCATATAATAATGAATTCTGCCCTGGATTTTTTTGGCGTCGCCCTGCAGCGTATAGCGGGTGGTTTTTTCTTCAATATGTGTCATGCTGCGAACAACCTGTTTTAGCACCTTATCTGCTTCATTATATTCTTCCGTTTCAGTCAGGATTTCCGCTTTCAGAAGCAGTATCTTCGATTTCCAGTAAGGTTCAAAATTTTCTGGAGTGTATTTCTTGATGATTTCCAGGGCGAAATTGGATGAGTTGATGGCAAAGAGATTGCTGGCTAGCAAGAAAACGATTTCTTCA
>JAWOHU010000083.1:0-4994 GCA_046485025.1 Cloacimonadaceae bacterium (SeqCode)
AAAGCCTTTGTAATAAAGGGAAATGATCTTGTAATTAGTATATTCATCATATTCATCTTTCACAAGCTTGTAGGAGTAATCCTGAGAAGTTGTATTATAATATTGCATCAGGTAGGAAAGTATGAGATTGGCGTTATCCAGAAAGCAAACAGAATCTTTGGGAGCAGGTAAGAAGCAGAAGCAGTCAAACCTGATAACGGATTTATCCACAAACTCACAATTGTGAATGCTGCCCAGCGGAGCGAAAACTTCAGATAACTCTTTCCTGGCACCGTCCAAAATAGCCAGATCTTGGGAATCGGGGCAATAATAACTATTCTCATCCCGGTTATGGGTTAATCTACCTGAAACAGGATCATAGATTCTTCCTTTTCTGTAATCATCATAATGGTAATCAGGATTATCCATAAGTAACTCTGATTCACTTGTATATTCCCGAACATACCAGACCGGTTTCAAATCTTCCAGGGTCTCACCCCATACCTCATCAAACACAGGCCTTAGGCAGAGTCGGGCAAAAATCCTCTGTTCCCTGTCAACATAGTCATTATAAGCATCATAAATTTCCGCATCTATATACTTTTTGGGATATTCCTCAGATAACAGGGTATATTTCCTATTGTCCCAGCCGCAGCTTTTATGCAGATTATACAAGCCGACTGCAGTAGCCGGCGTGATTATCTTTTTAGGGTATTGGATGGGTTTATCATAATAGGTTACTTCAATGCTCATTGTATGATTGTATTCTTGATAGTCGTAAACATGATAAATGAAACTGATACCTAATCTGACACTGGAGGCATACAGATAAATAGGGTACTTAAACTTGTATTTGTAGCGAATAGTCATGTTGTATAATTTTTTTGTGGCAGAATCCCTTCCTTCTTCACGTGTTTTAACATATTCCACCGGAAGGTCATAGCCTATCTTTTTATTCATCTCAAGCAGTTTGGGAACCAGGGTATCAGTTAATGTCTTAAAACTGACGGAATCTTTTAAAACAGAGGTAAGTTTAATACCGTAAAAAGTGATATCTCTGCCGGTGATTGAAGGTTTTATTTTACCCTTCAGTCCGATCTGGGATAAAAAATCTGCGGCAGCAATGATTTGCTTTTTGCGCTTGGTCCAGTATTGCAGAGCATCTGTTCTCAGTGCTCCCGTTTCGGCTGTAAGGAAAAACGGTTCAGGAATGTATTCGTATAAGGGACGCTTAATCAGCCATTGCAGCAGGAAACCGGAAGATATGTCATCCTGCCCGACAGGATACAGGTTTAAACTGAACTGCTTATAATAATCCCCGTTTTCAGACATATCAAAGCGGAATACGGATGGAAGCGTATCTGTTTCAGCAAAGGTCAGCTTAATGCTATCCAGATCAGTGTTATCAACATTCCGGTCAGAGATGAAATCATCTATGGCAATGGCGGAATTGAGATCAATAACCTGGTCAGGGATGATAATCTCACCTGTGTATAAGGTGTTAAAAACTGAATAGGTATCGGTGTCAGGATGGTAAGTTATCAGCAGAAAGAAGGGCTGCTTCTCCAGATAGAAGTTTTTCCAGAACTGCAGGTACTGGCAGCTTTGGGAATACTTATTAAATGAGACTCTCTTTAAACTGTAGGATGCGCCAAAATGTTTATAAATTGCTTCAAGCTGACCGGCGATGAAATCTGTATTATTGCATAAGGCAATGGAATCCTGTGGAACCGGTAGATCGAATTTGCAGTTTATTTTACTGAATAACCTGCTATCTTCTGATAAAGTATATTCTCCAGAGCCAATTTTATCAATGAACTCCTGCATCTGAGGAGAGAATTCCAATATCTTGTATTCTATTGATACAAGAGGGATTATTATAAAAACAAGCAGAAAAAATAGCCACAAGATTCTCTTTTTGCCAATCATAAAGACCTCCACAAAAGGGCAAACATTGAAACAGCATGGATTCCTGCCTGCGCAAGAGTGACAGAAAATGGATTCTCCGTCAAGCGAGTAATGATTTTATATCCTCAATAAACGCTTCTATCATGTCGGGAGTGGTATCCCATGAGCACATGAGGCGGACTTCGTAACGGTGTTCATTCCAGAGGTAGAAATGGTATTTTGCCTGAAGGGGTGGGATAATGGCAGCGGGGAGGATGGCAAAAACTGCATTGGCTGGCACGGGTTGGGTTAATGTTACTTGGGGTAAGGCTTTGAGTTTTTCTGCCATTAACTGAGCCATTTGATTGGCGTGGACGGCATTTTGTTTCCAGAGGTCGTTTTCAATATAGGCTTCCATCTGAGCCGTTACGTAGCGCATCTTGGAGATTAATTGGGTGGATTGCTTCCTGTAATAGACTGCATCATGAGCTGCCTGGTCATGATGGATGAAAATCAGCGCTTCGCCAAACAGACAGCCGTTTTTGGTGGCTCCCAGGCTTACTACATCAACTCCGCTGTCAGTTGTCATCTGTTGTAAAGAGCAGTTAAGGCTGACAGCAGCATTGGCGAGACGCGCTCCATCCATATGCAGAAACAGGTTTTGGGCATGAGCAAAATCTGATAGCGTTTTTATCTCTGCTAAAGAATAAACAGTTCCATATTCTGTGGATTGGGATATTGAGATAATGCGGGGCTGGGACATGTGCTGATCCGCCATCAAAGAAATATGCGGCGCAATCATTTCCGGAGTGAGTTTGCCATCCGGGGTTGAAATAACAATCAGACGCGCCTGGGTGAATTTCTGCACGGCTCCTGCCTCGTGCATATTGATGTGAGCTGTTTCTGCACAAAAAACTGCTTCATAGGATTTAATCAAACTCTGCAGAGCAAGCACGTTGGCACCTGTTCCAGTCATCAGAAACAAACATTTGGCGTCCTTTCCAAACAGGGAAGCCACTTTATTCTGAACTTTTTCTGTGTATTCTTCTTCGCCGTAACCGTGCCAGTAGCCTGTATTCACATGTTCCACTGCTTGCATAATCAAAGGATGAGCACCGGAATGATTATCACTGCCAAAACTGATGGGATGCATAAAAGAGTCTCCTTTTTATGTTGACAAACACAGAAAGCTTAATTGCTTGAGTTTTTATATATGTCAAGGAGAAAACGATGAGTTCAATAGCAGTGCTCGGTTGCATGTGGGGTGACGAAGCCAAAGCCAAGATAGTGGACGTGCTGGGCGAATGCGCTGATATGGTGGTTCGCTTCCAGGGCGGAAGCAATGCCGGACACACCATTCACTTGAATAAAAAGAAGTATGTGTTTCACAGCATTCCATCCGGAATTCTGTATCCTGAAACCGTCTGTGTGATAGCCAGCGGCGTGGTGATAGACGTTTTTGATCTGCTGAGTGAAATCGAAGATTTGGAAAAGAAAGGCATCAGCTTCAAAGACAGGCTGCTGATTGACCCCAGGGTTACAGTGGTTCTGCCTTTGCACAAGGAACTGGACGCTGCCAATGAAGATAAATCCGGCAAGAATAAAATCGGGACTACCAGACGCGGAATCGGACCTGCCTATTCTGATGACAGAGCCAGAACCGGCATCAGACTGAATGACCTCTTCTATAAAGATTATCTCCAAAACAGACTACTGAATCTGTATAAATATCATGACCTTAAACTGACAGAAAAAGACCTGGCTGCACTGGTTAAAAAGTTGCAGGCTGCAGGCAAAAAGCTGTCTGGATATATTGCACAGACCGATACTTACATACGCAGAAGCTATCTGCAGGGCGACCAGATATTGTTTGAAGGTGCGCAGGGAACGCTTTTGGACATTACTTTCGGCACCTATCCCTATGTCACATCTTCCAATACCATAGCAGGCGGAATCAGCACCGGAGCCGGCATTCCGCTCAAAATGGTGGATAAGGTTATCGGTGTTTATAAAGCTTATTGCACCAGAGTGGGTGAAGGTCCCTTCCCGACAGAACTGAAAGATAAGACAGGCGACCAAATCCGCATCCAGGGTAATGAATTCGGCGCTACTACAGGCAGACCCAGACGCTGTGGCTGGTTAGATGCCGTGGCGGCAAAATACACCTCTGAAATCAATGGCGTAGACCGGCTGGCAGTCACTCTGCTGGATGTGCTCAGCGGTTTTGAGGAATTGAAAATATGCACTGCCTACTGGATTGACGGCAACAGGACTGAAGACTTTCCTGCCGACCCTTTCCTGCTGGAAAAAGCAAAACCGGAATATCTAACTCTGAAAGGCTGGGACAAGGATATCACAAACTGCAAGAAATTCAGAGCCCTGCCCAAAGCGGCAAAAGATTATCTGGAAGTTATTCAGGATTTACTGGCTGTGCCGATAGAACTAATCTCCGTCGGCAAGGAACGCAGCCAGACCATCATCATTTCATAACATAACAGGTGAAGAGGGTGAAAATTATGTTAAAAAATTCTCATAAACTGCTGCTTCTGCTGATGCTGACAATGCTTGCTGTCAGTATCTCTGCCCAGCAGGACAGTCTCAACTTTCCGGCGCCGCAGTATATGCTGCCATTTTATGACCACTTCAGTGAAAACCATCTGAATGCAGAAGCCATGGGCAGGGGTTTTACAGTCATGGCTTATCCGGGCAGAGTGGAAAACGCGGTCAACAATCCTGCCACTCTCAGTGCCGCCAAGTCCTATCTGTATATGGAACTTACCATCAAACCTCCGATTGACGAAATCAACCAGCCTGACAGCATGCTGTTCAGTTCGCCCATTCCATTCGGCATGTTCGGATTCAGCGGAAAGCTTTATGACAAGCTACTGGGCGCTATCAGCTACAACGTTCCCAAATCCCTGTATTATGATAACTTTACAGTCAATACAATGCAGGGAGCGGATACTGTCACACGCAATCCGAGCTACCATCTGCACCAGATTACAGGCACTTTGGCTTACCCCTTGGGAAACCAAAGTGCCTGTAATCTGGTGCAGATGGTAGCTCGGATTGCGTGTGACAGTATCCGCTCCCTGCATTGTATTGACTGTAAAGTTATCATAATACAG
>JAWOHU010000141.1:0-2532 GCA_046485025.1 Cloacimonadaceae bacterium (SeqCode)
ACACGCTCATAAACATGCTGGATGACAGGTTTACCCTTCAGCAGAGCCAAAGGCTTGCCCGGAAAGCGGGTCGAGGCATAACGGGCAGGGATGACTGCCAGACAGTTCATTTCTTTTCTTTCAGCATGATGAAGACATTATAGCTGCTGACATTGTTCTCCAGTTTGTGGAAGAGCCAGGTCTTGGCAAAAGAGGCATTGAAGCTGAGATTAACCTTATCGAGCAGCGCTTCTTTGTCAGCGGGGTCAGGGGTGGATTGAACAGCTTGCTCGACATTACGCAGGCGGTATTGGGCAAGTTTGTCGAGTGCGTTGTCCTGTGCGTCTCTCCAGGCGTTGGTAAGCCTGGTTTCGACTGCTTTGCCTACTACATAGACATATTCATCATCTTCAGTGATATCGGCTTCCCTGCACCATTTGGGAGTACTTCCGGCGTTGGCTTTGATAAGGTCTTGATTGAGCGTCTGGCTCTGTGTTCCCATCAGGAAAAGCTTATAGGTCTCGGCTTGTGCCTCTGCCAGTGGTTTGAGCAGGCTTCTGACCTGGTCGGGATAGGAAGTGTCGGCTTTCAGGGTAACCTTATAATCATATGGCTTGCCGTCGTCTTTCGGCACTGCTGACTGAGTCAGAACCTCATTTCTGTCAAACTCGAAAGAGCCGATATTCTTGGAGAGTGAAATAGCTGCGAACTTGGCAGCGTTGATTGGTTGTCTTGATTTTCTTGTTCTGGCGTCATTCACTACTCCGATGGCGACTGTGCCCTGCGGAGGAGTCAGCAGCCAGGCAGGTAGATTCAGATTGGAATAGATGGTTTTGGAGACAACCGGAAGCTGAATTCCTTTCTGCTCAACCGGCTGTTCCTGAACGTTCTGACTGCAACTGCTCATTATAAAAGCAATTGCGATTATCATCAGCGATATTTTTAAGTATCTGCGAATCATATTTCCCTACCTTGTTTTTCTGTCTGGTCCGATTTATTCTTGCGGAGCCAAATCATCAGTGCCGCAACGTCTGTATAATTGACTCCGGGAATGCGCATCGCCTGACCGATATTCTGAGGTCTGATGCGTGCCAGTTTCTCTCTTGCTTCATAGGCAACCGTGTTTATCTGCATAAAATCCGTATCAGGAGGAATGGTTTGCTTTTCCGCCGAAGCAAAGCGAACGAGTTCTTCCTCCTGCCGTCTCAGATAGCCTTCATACTTGATTTCCAGCTCTATCCGGGTGGCAATGTCAGCATTTATATCATCGGGAATTACAAATCCGAACCGGGCCAAATCGTCAAATGAAATTTCCGGACGTTTGAGCAGAACTGCGTATTTAACCGGCTCCGGAAGGTCGTTCAGGATGGTGCAGTTCTCACTGAAAAGGCGCTGCTTCACTCTTTCCTTGATAGCCAGCATGCTCTGAAATCTCTGCCAGCGCACGTCTGAGACCAGTCCCAGTTTGTAGCCAATCGGCATCATTCTTTCATCCGCATTGTCCTGACGCAGCCACAGACGGTATTCCGCACGGGATGTAAACATCCGGTAGGGCTCATTGGTGCCTTTGGTGACCAAATCGTCAATCAGGACGCCGATGTAGGCGTCAGTTCTGCTTAGAATGAGCGGGTCTTTTTTATCCATAGACAAAATGGCGTTGATGCCTGCCATAATGCCTTGTGCGGCGGCTTCCTCATAGCCTGAGGTGCCATTGATCTGTCCTGCCAGATAGAGACCACTGATTTGCTTGCTTTCCAGGGTGGGCAAAATCTCTTCCGGTTCGACATAGTCATATTCTATAGCATAGCCGTAGCGCATGATTTCAGCGTTTTCCAGTCCCGGAATTGAATGAACAATAGCTTCCTGAACTTCAGGTGGCAAGCTGGTGGAAATGCCGTTGACATAGCCCTCATGCGTTCTGAGGCCTTCCGGTTCGATGAAAATGTGATGGGTTTCTTTATCCGGAAATTTGACGATTTTATCTTCAATGGAGGGACAGTAGCGTGGTCCGATGCCTTTGATGAAGCCGCCGTAGAGCGCTGAGCGGTTGATATTTTCCCTGATAATCTGATGCGTGTAAGGAGTGGTTTTGGTGATGTAACAGGCGACCTGATTGCGCAGCGTGACGTCTCTGTAAAAGGAAAAACCGGACGGATTTTCATCTCCGGGCTGCTCTTCCAGATGGCTGTAATTCAGAGTCCGTAAGTCCACGCGGGGCGGAGTGCCTGTCTTGAAACGGTTGAGTTTGAGCCCCGCTCTGATCAGAGACTCGGAAAGCCCTTCAGAAGCTGGTTCACCGCTTCTACCTCCGGGATAGGAAACACTTCCGACATGGATCAGACCATTCAGAAATGTGCCGTTGGCAAGGATGACTTTCTGTCCGTAATAACTTTTTCCAAGTGCCGTAGTCACGCCTTTGACAACGCCATTTTCATGAACCATCACTGTCACAAATCCGCCGCCAACATATTCTGATCCAATCAGGACCACGTTTGCCGACTTGACCATTGCGTCAGCGGCTTCGATCGCACCGACCAATCCCTTGGTTTCAAC
>JAWOHU010000146.1:0-13346 GCA_046485025.1 Cloacimonadaceae bacterium (SeqCode)
GGATTGAAGTTCAAAGCCAAAGAAATCTCTAAGCGGTAATGAGTTTCAGGGCTTTGGACTTCAATCTCAGAGACCGTTTTTTTGAAGTCCAAACGCTTTAAAGTAACGTGAACATTGATAGTAAGCGCCGCGTTTGAACTCCAAATACTCATCCTTCGACAGGCTCAGGATGACACCTTCGCAGTAATGACAGATGTGGCTCGGGCAACTTCTCTCGCGCTCTTTGGCGCAATCCTGCCCGTGTATGTGATAATTTACATTGTGGCTCGGGCAATCCTGCCCGAGAAAAGAACACGGACAGGATTGTCCGTGCCACAAATGTCCGTGACACAAAACTGTAGGGACAGACACCTCGTCTGTCCTGATACAGACGGAGCGTTCGTATCAGGGTCAGGGGCCTGATTCTGCTTGACATAAAAAGCAGTGTTTAAGACTTAGGGTCAGATTGAATGAAAATAAGAGCAGCAGGAGGATAAAATGCTGATTCCTGATGAATTATATTACACAGAAAGTCATGAGTGGCTGAGGGTTGAAGGCGAAGACGCCTATATGGGAATTACTGATTTTGCCCAGCACGAACTGGGTGACATCGTTTATGTCGAACTTCCGGACGCCGGCAAAAAAGTAGCCGCCGGTGAGCCCTGCGGTAGTATCGAAGCTGTCAAAGCAGTGGAAGACATCATCTGTCCCGTCAGCGGTAAAGTCGAGAACAAAAACAGCGACCTGGAAGACACTCCCGACCTGATTAATAAATCCCCCTACGAAGACGGCTGGCTGATTAAAATCAAACTCGGCAACAAAGAAGAGCTGGAAAACCTGCTCTCCGCCGCCGAATACAAGAAACTGGTCGAAGCTTAAATCTCTATCAGGCAGGGAAACGAACCTAGCTTCCGCTGGAACTGATGGCGTATCATAAAAAGCCTTTCCTGATAATCCTTTCCGCTCCCTCGGGCGGAGGGAAAAGCACGATTCTGGCACAGATTCTGGAATCCGCGGAAAATATCGAATACTCGGTTTCCTATACGACCCGCAAACCGCGCGGCAATGAAGTAACCGGCGTGCATTATCACTTTGTCAGCGAAGAGGAATTCAGAGCACGCATCAAAACCGGCGACTTTCTGGAATATGCGCAGTTCTGTGGCAACTTCTACGGCACTTCCATCAGCTATATCAGAAGCCGGCTGGAACAGGGTCAGCACGTGATTATGGATATCGAGGTGCAGGGCGCTGCCCAAATCAGCTGTAAAGATATTCCCTATGTCAAAATCTTTATCCTGCCCCCCTCTCTGGATGTCCTCAAACATAGACTGACCGACCGCAATACCGACTCTCCGAAAGAGATTGCCAAACGTCTGCAAACCGCCACAAAAGAAATCACCCAACTCGGCAACTATGACTACCTGGTCATCAATGACAAACTGGATGACGCCGTGGCTGACGTCTGGAAGATTATCAGGGCGGAAGAAAATAGAGTTGACAGATATATCGAACCGGAGAATGAGTTCCTTCAGGGTAAAGCGCCTGATAAATCGATGCGCCTGCTGTAAACATTATTTTTAGGAGCAAACAATGATTAATAAAAGAATCGAGACCTTCCTCGAACATACCAATATGAACTATATGTTCTGCCTGCTGTCCAATCTGGAAGTGCAGAGAATGAATTCACTGCCGCCTTATGTGAAGCAGAAATTCGAACAGAAAATTACTGAAATCGCCATGGACCACGTCGCGCAAAACGAGGTTCCGGACTATATGATGGACATCGAAGAAGCCAGAGCAGAAATGGAAAAATTGGGCATCTCCATGGATGAATTCGACGCCGGCATCAAAAAAGCCATGGAAGACGAGGAAGATCTGGAACTGGAAACAGAACTGGAAGACTTTCAGGGTGACTACAAACCCTCCTTCTCAGAAGAAGATGATGACCTGATGGATGACGATATCGACGAAGACGACTCTGACAGCGACGAAGATTAATCCCTCTCCCCTATGCTGAAAGCCATCAAACAATACCTGGAGCAGCTTAAATACTCCGGCATCAACGAAATCTATCACACAACCAAAATCAATAAATCACAACTGCTTTCCCAAAAAGAGGAAAGCTATATGAACTGCACAAACTGCCCACTCTGGCAGGGCAGAAAGAAATTCGTTTATGGAGAAGGCAATCCGGATGCAGTCTGTATGCTCATTGGCGAAGGACCCGGCGAACAGGAAAACCAGCAGGGCAGACCTTTTGTCGGACCCGCAGGACAGCTTCTTGACAAAATGCTCCTCGCCATCAATATCAAACGCGAAGATGTCTATATCTGCAACATTGTGAAATGCCGTCCCCCCGGCAACCGCAATCCGGAACAGGAAGAACGCCTCGCCTGCCTGCCTTATTTACTGGAGCAAATTGATATCATCCAGCCCAAAATCTTTCTCTTTATGGGACTTGTAGCAGCGCAGACCCTGCTCGAAACCAGACGTTCCATGCACGAGCTCAGAGAAAGCATTCACATCTTCATGGACCGAGACGCCTATGTGACCTACCATCCGGCGGCTCTGCTCCGCAATCCGAACTGGAAAAAAGACGCCTGGATTGACTTGCAGAAATTCCAGAAAACCTATGAAGCACTGACAGTTAATTAGGAATTGCACATGCAGAGAAAACTCTTTTCATTTGTGACCTTGGCAGCAGTCCTGCTGGCGGTCAGTCTGAGATTGGGTGCTGTCACTGCTTTTTACAGTGATTGTCAGTCTATGCACACAGTTCACAGTCAAATAGTGAGCCGGTTGGTCGAGTTTCAGCCATCCGCTGTTTTTATCGGCGGAGACGTCACTATGAATGCCAGGCGGCAGGATGAATATGACAAGTTTTTTGAAGTGACAAAACCGTTAGCGGAAAAGGCGCAAATCTACCCTGCCATGGGCAATCACGACATTGATAAGGAACTCTTTCTAAAAAACTTCCCGCAGGTAGACAGCCTGACATATTACAGCGTGGAGCGGGAGAGCATTATCTGGATTGTGCTGAACAGCAATCTGAAACTGGCTCCCGGCTCAGCTCAATATAACTGGCTGGTGCAGAACCTGGAAGCAAATATAGACAAAACTGTCGTCATTGTGATGCACCATCCCATCTACAGTTCTGGTCCGCACGGAGACGAGAAAGGCTTCAATCTGCTGTTTCCGGCTCTGTTTAAACGCTACTCCGTGGCAGCTGTTTTTTCCGGGCACGACCATCTTTACGAGCGCTCTGTCAGAGACGAAATCGCCTATGTGGTGTTTGGCGGCGGAGGTTACAAACTCTATGACAGCGTCAGCCTAAACAACTATGCGGTGGTGACCAAAAAGACGCACGGCTTTCTTATTTTTGAGGCAGAAAATGATGTGATGAACGTGACTGCTTATGACCTGGAAGGTGAAGTGATAGACAGCTTCAGCTTTGCTATAAAAGGCGCGGCAGCCACAGACAAAGAAGCGCAGTCAGAATAAGCAAATAGTCCAATAGATTCAATCTTTTAAGCCGATATTGCGAGTGCCTTGTGCCATTGCGGAAACCTCTCAAATCCAACGCTATCGCCTGATACTTCAAATCCTTCATAGTCCAGCCCAGCAGAGGAATTATCATATTCAGATACAATTGCAATCTGGGTTTGAGTCTCATTCCTTTCAGGCTTATTCCGCGCAGTTTGAGCTGGGTGGTCATCTGTTTAATTCGCTCTGCCAGCAGCGGCAGAAAGTGCAGAGTCAGAGAAATCAGCACAGCTAACGATTCCGGCAGTCCGATGGCCCTGAACGCCTGATTGAACTCCCTGTGGCTGAGACCCCAGAGCCAGACACCAGCCAGAAATAGAATCAGGAGTCTTATAGTAACGATTCCGGAAGTGTTCAAACCAATTTCCGTGACTTTGAATAGCTGTAAATCAAGAAGGATTTCGCCTTTGTTATTGAAAATAATCTGGATGATGAAGATGCTCAGCAGAAGTGGTAGAAAGTATCTGAAAAATCTGACAATCCTGCGCCAGTCAAGTTGCTTTTTGCCTGTAAGTAAAATGAGGCAGGCAAGCAGGAGCCAAGTAAGGACGAGCAGATTATTGTATAGAATCGCAATCGTTGAAATGCACAGAACAATGATGAGCCTGCTCAGCGGATGAATCATCGCTCACTCTCCATAATCCCTTTTTCAGTAAGGGTTATGACCTTGTCTGATAATTCCTCAAACAAATCTGACCTATGCGAGATAATTAGCATTCCGGGACTGGCTTTGCGCTTTGCCTGGATGATTTTCAGCAGCAGTTGAACATGCCTTTCATCCAGTGAGGATAAGGGTTCATCCAATATCCAAAACCTGCTTTTATGCAGACTGATGCCAGCCAGAGCCAGGCATTTCAGTTCGCCGGAGCTGAGTTCCCAAAGTGGTGTATGCTTTTTGTCAGACAGGTTCCAGTCACTCAGGCTGCGCACAATTCTGAGGTCTGATTCATACACCTTGTCATCGGAGGAAAGCAGCCACAGGAGCAAATCATCCAGAGGATTGACACCCAGCAGATTATGCTCCGCATCCTGCTTGAGAAGTGAAATGTGTTTATAGATTTCTCCTTTATGGGGATATGGCAGACCCTGATATTCATAGTGGATTCTGCCCTCCTGAGGATGCAGCAAACCAGCTGCCAGAGAAGCCAGAGTCGTTTTCCCAGTTCCGTTTTCACCATTGAGCAGAACTGTTTTATCCGCCGGCAAATCCAGAACCAAATCTCTGAAGACTGGCTTCTGACCAGGATAGGCAAAGGTGACGCCTCTGAACTTTGTGGTCATTGACATTGATGTTTTCCAAGCTCAAGCAGGGTGGGATTGAGCTGTTCAATCCGAGGGGAGTGTTCAGCAATAATGAGGCTCCCGCCGTCTCTGAGATAGTTCTTCAGCCAACTCATAACTCTCGCTGCGTTCACATCTGAAAGCCCATTGAAAGGCTCATCCAGCAGCAGGACACGCGGTTTGACAGCACAATGAGCAGCCAGAACAACCATCTTCTGCCAGCCGGCGGAAAGCTTGTGCACAGGCGTCTGCATCCACTGCTCCAGAGCAAAGTCAGAGCAGATTGAATTTAATCTGTCACCAATTTCAGCTTCACTTAAATTCAGGTTTTCCAGAGCAAAGATAATCTCTTCTTCAGGAAATGTGAAAAAGAGCTCCCAGCCGGGATTGCAGAGCATCAGAGACAGCACGGGAAGCAGATTCGGCAACGGGACATCATTGAGCAAAACGTTATCCAGAAGGACTTCGCCGCTCCTGTCAGCTACTATGGAAATGGGGATGACATTACTCAGGGCATAGAGCAGAGTGGTCTTGCCAGAGCCGTTGGGAGCTTTCAGCCAGAGGGTTTCGCCTTGCCCGAGTGTGAATGATAGATTTTCAAACAGGAATTTCTGACCCGGATAACGAACACTCAGATCATTAACCTGCAGCATATTACGGCAGCTCCAGCCACTCCTCAGGTCCCTGCGGTTTTGCATCAGGCAGGTACAAAGTCTCCAAAGCCACTTCCTTTCTGGTGTCTGACACTCTGATGATGTTGCCTGTGAAGGTCAGTTCACTCCAGCCCAGAGTCGTAAACAAAGACGGAAGTTGGTATAGGAAATCGTGTCTGATGACAGCTACAGAGCCGCATTGCAGATAGACGATGTCCTTGAGCCACATCCCGGCAGGAATCAGCTTGCTTACCAAATTCAGGTTTCCGTCCTGAGTAACCTCCAGAAGAGCATCTTTCAGATGCTGCGGATAATCCAGATTGGCTGTGAGGTTATCTCTCGCCACCATAATGACGGAACCGCTCTGTGCCTGAAAAATCTCACTCATAAGCTCATTAATAGCATAGCCTGAAAAACTACCCCAAGGCTCTATAACACTGACGGAATCAAGTTTTGCTTTAATCGATTCCCAGACGAAAATCCTCTCAGGAGGAGACTGAACACTAAAGTCTTCCAGATAGATTCTGTGCAGCCCGCGAATCCAATACATCTCTCTCTGAGCTGGGAAAATCACTCTGACGCCTTTAGCATCAAGCCATTCGTCACCACGTTTGAGAGCAATATAGCCTGGCATGGAATCAAATTCCGCCTTGCTGATGCGCACCATATAGTTATCCGGACTTTCAAAGCGGATGCCATTAAACTGAGTGAAGCCTTGCTTCAGTAGCCATTTCTGTAGATTTATACCCTGCCAAGCTTCTTTGACCAGCTCGCCATTTCTTTCACGGCTGGTATCAAAGCTGTCCAGTTCAGCTTCTCTCATCAGTTCCAAAGTGTAGGAAGTCATTTCTCCGGAGGTGGAATAGACCTCCAGAGCAGACAGTATTGCCAATGCAGACATCATAATCATTAATAGAGAAATCCTGCTCAGAAGATTCTTTGCAACCATTTAGACCACCTTGTATTTTTTCAGTTCGCGATAAATCAGCCAGGCAAGCACTCCGCCCAGCGCTCCAGAGATGATGGAAATGCCCAATGCAATATACAGCGGCGCTTTGGGCAGTCTCATAATAATCAGTCCGACAATCCAGGTGCCGGTCAGGTTTGCCAGAATGCAGTAAAGTATCTGCCCGTCCAGCTTTTCATATCTTTTATAGAAATACCCGATGAAGTCTGCAGCCACGCCAGGCAGGGAAAATGTCAAAAGTGAAATAGCTCCGTGCCCACCAAACAGACCTGTTATCAGCACCACGAAACCCTGCAGCAGACCAGTTAGTGTAGCAGCTCCAAAACGCTTGGTCAGAGCCATCGCCAGCGTCAGCCACATCATATAAAAGCCGCCGGAAAGAGTACCACCCGGAATGCCCAGAGGTGTTGAAATAAAATGCGTAACAGTCTTGACCACAGGCTTAACAGCCAGTCCCACAGCAGCCAGCAGCGCAATCAGGATGAGGTCTTTGGTCGGGAATCTGTGGTTCATGAATTAGAAATCAAGCATCCAGCCCACAGCAACTTGACTGGACCATTTTTGCTCAGATTTCTGCTCTGCCATATGTGAGAGAAAGAGTCTGTGGTGTTTGATAATGCCGATACGCATTGAACTTTCCAGTCTGGTGGTATTAATAATCTTGCCCTGCAGCCAGGTGGCGGTGTCATGGTAGGTGGTGTTAATCCAGGTGTAGTAATTGGTCTGCGGGTCACTGCCCACGCTATCCTGCCCTTCGACGGGGTCAACGCCCTGCCTCATATAGGAAAAATAGGTGTTGAAACTGCAGTCCCAAGGCAGCGGAACATCCAGTCTGGCAGCATAGTGCAGAAGGTTAGCGCCAAAGGGAAAGCCCAGATTCCTTTTATCATGCGTGTATTTGTCATACAGCAGTCCGTGCGTGTAGGTCCAAGGACGTACAGCAGTGAATTCAACCGTAGCTCTGAGCGGATTCTCCTCAAGCAGCTCAATAGGAAGCTTGTATGAAATCCCGCCCTGATAGGCATATTTATTTCCCCACCAGTCACGCAGAAGCTTTTCAGGACGGAATTCGTCCATCATATATTGAAAATAGAACAGCCATTTCTGTTTTAAGCGCCATTCGAAACCTGCATACATCGTGGCATTGTCTCTGTCGTGGTCGCTGTCTGCAATGACTCTGTGATATGCCTGCGGGAGCAGATAGTTGAAATTGAAGGGCGTGTTGCCATAAATCAGCGTCTCGCCTGCAAACAGCGCCACCTGCGGAACAGGAAGCCAGGTAAATTGATGAGCCACGAAATACTTACTGGGAAAGTTTCTGTTGTTGAGAGCCTGATAGTTGTCATAGATGGCGAGAGTGCTGTCTGCGACGAGTTGAGCATTGAGCAGAGAGATAACAAAATTGCCCACCTGAAATTCCGCCGTGAAAAAGGCATAGTCATTGACACGGTCGCTGAGCAGGATATTTCCTGTGATGCTGTTGCCCATATTGAGGCGTCCTCTGCCCAGGGAAGCCTTGATTATTCTGTCCTCATAGTTGATGGCAGCAGTGCAGTTGCCAAATTCAAAGTGCCTGCCATAATACTTCCAATGTGAATCCAGCAGAGGGCTTTTCAGTATTCTCAAAGAATCGCCGCGGTAGGAATTGTAGGTAAACTGCGAATGAAAACTCCATTTGTTATTGAGCCACGCCTGCTGATTGAAGCCTATGTAGAAGAGGTTGTATTGCGAGCCGGGAAAAAAAGTGCCGTCATAGCCAGTGATGAAATTGGAGCGATTGAAGAAATCCAGTTTTTCATTTTTGAAGCGATAGCGGAAGATGGCATTTTCATTCCTATAGTCTGAAACCAGGCTACGATAAAAGCGATTGAAAGTATCCCAGCTGCGGACCGGGATTTCCCACCAGATGGAGTCCCCGACAGCAGGCAAGTATGTGGGTTCAGGCTGCGTGTAGTTATCAGCAATTTGGGAGGCGTAGGGCGTATAGGTCAGTTCCGGAACGAAGGCAGAGTAGTCAATTCCCTCCAGCCTGATGCAAACAAGAAGAACGATTGCAGCAAGCCAGAAGAGCTTTTGCATAGTTTTCACAGTATCGGTATTACCTGGTTTTGTCTTGTTTGATTTTCTTGATGTAGAGTTTGACTTCTTTTTCTGATATCAGCAGTTCGCGGGCAATTTCAGGCTCTTTCCAATCGTGCAGAAGCAGGTTGGCAATCATCTTCTGCTTGATTTTATCATCCGCCTTGATTTTGATTTTCTTAGTGCGGACGATGCCTTTTTGTTTCCTGACACGCTGCATATCCAGCAGCACCAGGACTAGGATGGCAAGCATGAGGAGCACGATTATCCAGAACCAGATGGGAATGGAGGTCAGCCATTTCAAAGCGCCTGCAAAAGCGGACTTCAGACTTATCTGGCTGAACATAGTTTTGAAGTCAAAAAAGTTTATTTGAGGAAGTTTGCGTTTACTAGCCTGCGGAATTGGCTTTGCTTCTGGAATCACAATCTGATTCAAGGTGTCGGGAACTGCGATTTCAGCTTCTGCAGTTTCTGTCTCGGTCTCCGGAACTTCGGTTCCAGTCAGTCTGGCAATGGTTTTGAGCGCTGTCTGATAATACTGTGAAGTAGCCGGAAGTTTGTTATATTTTTCGAGGGCGCTTTCCGTCCTGCCCTGTCTGACCAACAGGTTGCCCCAGTGAAAGTAGGCATCGAGGGTTCTGGGATACTGCTGTGTTATTTTAGTGTAAGTGCGGTTGGCAGCGTTCCATTTCTTGGATTTCTCATAGAAATTTGCCTGATGCAGCAGTTCCTGATAGGTGTAGCTGTTTTTTGATATAAAAAGGTCTGTGACTATCCGGTAGGGGTTTTCCAGAGTCATTGTTTCCGCATAAAAAGGTTTATCAAGAGTCAGGACGACAATGCCGTTGACAGTGCTTTCAATCAGGTTCACATCTTTGACCAGGTTGCTATTGTTCAGACCTGAGACAACCGGACTGCCGGGAGTGCATTCTTTAATTGTGACATACAGCAGGTTGTAATCTTTGTCGATTGAATGTGTCCAATCTGTTTTTTCGGACACGGTTATAACGACTCTGGTCACCATCGGATTGTCATAACTGATGTCTACCTTTTCAACCGTCGCCTGAGCCATCATCAGACCCGTTAAGACCAGCATAACTGCAAGCATTACATAGTGTTTCATATCTTACTTCCTTGTCCTGAACGTCTTCACTTTTCCACCAAATTTCTATCTAGTATCAAAAGATGCAATCATTCTAAATAGTCAAGTATTTATTCTCTCACGCACTTCATCCGCTGTCTGAAATCTCCTGACCTATCACCTGAGAAACTGTCTCATCCACCGCCCTTACACGATAAACAGAGTATAAGTCATATTTAACCCAGATATAACCGCTCCCATGCCCTTATATATGGGTCATTATCATTTCGCTTGAAACTTATCGTGGAAGCGGGAGGGAAGGAAGAAGGGTTACTTTTGACAGGACTGACTTGCTTTCAGAAGACTATTGTTATCGGCATAAATCGTAACGCGTTAGATTTTTGTTGACAGCAAAACGCCAGCCGGTTACTTTATCATTAGAAATGGAAGTGGAGGTGTTCCCATGAAAAAGATGTTTCTAATGCTTCTGTTTTTAATGGCTGTGCTGCTGCTGAATGCGCAGTTAGGCACTATAACAGTCCTCTCACCCAACGGGGGTGAAAATTGGTACACGGGAAATATATATCCCATCACCTGGACTTACACTAACCTGACAGGCAATGTCTATATCCAACTGGTGCCCTACTCCAACACATCCACTCAGCCTGCTCTGACCATTGCCACCAATGTTCCCATCGCGGACGGCTCTTATGCTTGGTCGATTCCTGCGACTTTAACAATTAACGGTTCATACAAAATCAGGATTGTCTGGCTTTCAGTATTGGATGTTTATATTGCAGATGAAAGCGACGGACCTTTCACCATCTCCTCAGGCTATGTAACTCCCTCCATCACAGTCACCTCACCCAATGGCGGAGAAAACTGGCAAATCGGACAAACCTATCCCATCACCTGGAACTACACAAACCTGACGGGGACAGTTAGAATCGAGCTGGTCAGCCCTTCTATGACACCCATTGCCAATATCATTGCAGAAACTCCCATCGAAGACGGAGTATACAATTGGACCATCCCCAACAGCGTTATGCCGGCTTCTTTCTACAGGATTCACATTGTTTGGAACAGCATTCTGACAGTCTATTTCGGAGATCTCAGCGATGCGGATTTCACCATCAGCGCAGGAGCAATTGTGCCCTCTGTAACAGTGCTGCAGCCCAATGGCGGAGAAGTCTGGATGCGGGGCAGAACATATCAAATCAGATGGCAGTCAGTCAATCCCTCAGCGGCTGGTAGTGTTGAAATCGCACTGTTTAACGGGCTCTCCTCCGGCACAGTGCCGATTATTATTGCTCCCAATACTCCTGACGACGGTTACTTTGCCTGGACAATTCCACGCAATATTGTCACAGGCAGACGCTACAAAATCCGAATCAGACAGCTTTACTACAACGGAGCAATGGACTTCAGCGACGGCTATTTCGCCATTCTGGGACTGCCTGTAATCAGTATTGTCGACGTCATCAAAGAGGCAGGCAAAATCAGTTTTAACATTGAGTCGGAAAGTGCGGAACCTGTATCAGTAAAGATTTACAACCTCAAGGGGCAGGTAGTCAAAAATCTGGTTTCGGCAGAGCTGATTTCAGGCAGCAAAACCATTACCTGGAACGGGCTGAATGACAGTGGTAGAAAAGTGCAGAACGGTATTTATTTCGTGAAACTGGAGTCTGGGAAAGATATCGTTACAAGAAAGTTCATACTCAGATAGAAATTCCTTCAGAAAATAGCAAAGCACCGTAGTTGCCTGCGGTGCTTTTTGCTTTTATAATAAGGGTTTATCCGAGTTCGGGATAGAGCGGAAACTTGGATGTGAGCTCTCTGACCTCTGCTTTGACAGCAGCCAAAACTTCAGCGTCCTTAACGTTGTCAGCGACTTTGCGGATGAAGCCGGCAATCACTTTCATCTCAGCTTCTTGCATCCCGCGGGTGGTGACAGATGGAGTTCCCAGCCTGATTCCGGAAGCGATAAAAGGAGAGCGTGTATCGAAGGGAACGGTGTTTTTGTTGGCAGTGATGCCTGCCAGGTCAAGCGCCTCTTCCATCTTCTTGCCACTGGGACCGCCGGATTCTTTGGTGCCCAGATTCATCAGCATCAGATGCGTGTCAGTGCCGCCGGAGACGAGATTGAAACTGTTCTCGATGAGACTTGTGGCAAGCGCTTGAGCGTTGTTGATGACCTGCTGCTGATAGGTCTTAAATTCAGGCTGCATAGCTTCTTTGAAAGCCACTGCCTTGGCGGCGATAATGTGCTCCAAAGGTCCGCCTTGCAGTCCCGGAAAGACTTTTCCATCCACATCCTTGGCATATTGCGCTTTACATAAAATCAGTCCGGAACGCGGTCCGCGCAGGGTTTTATGCGTGGTCGAGGTTACGATGTCAGCATAAGGAACAGGACTCATATGCAGTCCGGCAGCCACCAGACCTGCGATGTGAGCCATGTCCACCAGCAGCGTGGCACCACAGGCATCGGCAATTTCACGGAACTTTTTGAAGTCCATGGAACGCGGATAAGCGCTGGCTCCTGCCAGAATCATTACTGGTTTGTGCTGCATGGCAAGCTGATAAATCTCGTCATATTCAAACTGCTCGGTGTCTTTATTGACATTGTAGTGAATGATGTTATAGAGCATTCCGGAAAAACTCAAGGGATGACCGTGCGTCAAATGTCCGCCGTGAGCCAGTTCCAATGACAGGACAGTGTCTCCGGGCTTGCACAATGTAAAATAGGCAGCCATGTTGGCTTGCGAACCTGCGTGGGGCTGAACATTGGCATGCTCCGCTCCAAACAGTTGCTTGGCTCTTTCAATGGCCAGAGCTTCCACTTCGTCAATATACTCGCAGCCGCCATAGTAGCGTCCGTACTGGCTGTAATCAAGCTTGCCGGTTTCCTTATCCCAGCGGTAGGGATAGCCTTCAGCGTATTTGTTGGTCAAAATCGAACCCTGAGCTTCCAGCACCGCCAGAGAAGTAAAGTTCTCGCTGGCTATTAGCTCCAGATTCTCCTGCTCACGCTTCAGCTCTTTGTGCATATAAGCGTAAAGCTCGGGATCCTGCTTTTTAAGATGTTCCATAATCTACCTCTTTATTTTCTTTGAACAAATTTTTAACACAGAGACACAGAGAAAAAGAGAGCCACAGAGATTAGAGAATAAATCTCTACACTCCATCTTTCAAAAAAGGGACATTAAAATTGATCAACAGACCAGTCTTAATGCCGCTTAATCTCATATATGTCAATATCTGTGCACCGTGCAGACTGGTTATCGAACTGACACTTTTCAATTCAACAATAACTGCACCATCAACATCCAAGTCAATCCTGAAATCAAAACAGATATCAGAATCTTTGTAAGTGTATGTAAAAGCCTTCTCAGATTCTATTAAGTGTCCCTTTTGCTGTAGTTCGTGAATCAGGCATCGCTTGTAAATACCTTCCATCAGGCCGGGTCCGCAGGTTTTATGCACTTCTATGGCACAGCCGATTATTTCAGAAGTCAGGACATTAATCTCTTCCATAAATCTCTTTTCTCTCTTTTTGCTCCGTGCCTCTGTGTGTAATTTCTTTTTATTCGTACCTCTGTGTCTCTAAAACCAAAAAACTACCCTTCGATTTTGTCTACCCTGCGCTGGTGTCCAGAACATTACCAAACGAACCGTCTGCGCCAAAAACATAGGTATCATCGAAGAAACAGGCTCTTCCTGCTACATCGTCATTACTATTGGACCACCACGATATGTCGCCCAA
>JAWOHU010000001.1:0-4437 GCA_046485025.1 Cloacimonadaceae bacterium (SeqCode)
TGGTAGTCGCGCCATTGGTGTGTGCTTATTTCATCCTGTTTCGGGTGGTTCCCGTCCGTTGTCCGAGGTGCAAGGGAAAGATGAGATATCGAACAATCAGGCGTGGGATAGGCCCGGAATTAAAAAGGGCAGAAACCCGACTTCTGCATGGCTTTGTATGTATTTCTGCAGAAAAGCGTCCAATAAAGATATCGGGATAGTTGTCTCCGCCCGCCACCAGAGAGAAGGACGGGTCACTTCCGCCCCCGCCTGAACTGAGAGACGGAACCTGGGGAGCGTCACCCACAATCTGGATGTAAGCAATGGACGTATCTGCATTGTATCTGTCCTGGATATAAGTCTGCAAATTAGCGGCAGTGGTGCCGATGGTTGACCACTGGATCAGTTCGGTCTCGATGCCCTTCTGCTTTTTCCAGTTCACATAAGGCAGAATTGTGCTCATATAATTGGTGTGACAGATGACCAGCATTTTGCCGAAAGTGTCACTGACAGGTGTGTAACGATAGGTGTTCCAGTTCACAAAGTGGTTTTCATAGATGGGTGCAAATTCACGTGAGACAGTTGTGCTAAAAGTATTGAGGACATTTCGTTCATCCGTTCCGTCCTGATAGACACGCACCTTATAGGAGGTAAAGATGCGCAGGGTCTGGGTTTCCGGATTATAGGCAAAGGGGACGGTTTTAACAGTGATGCCGCGGAAGTCTCTCAGGATATAGGGTTCGGAGAGCTCTGCCAGTGCATTGGGATAGAAATCCCTGCCCAGATAGACCTTCTCAAAGGTGTAAGGCACTGTGGCAGGGTCAATATCACGTGTGATGATGCCTTTGGAGGGAGCTACCCTGAGAGCAATATCCTGATAAAGGACATCATAAACTTCCAGTTTCATTCGAGCATTGTTATCAATGATGATGCTGCGGTTGAAGACAGGCAGCTGGGGAAAGCCCTTGTCCTGAGTGATGCCTTCTTTAAGCAGGTTGATGTGATACCAGTCAGAGCCGTCAATGACGACCTTTTCCTGTGAGAACTGACTGATATTGAACTGCAAAATCGTTTCTGTTGATGATGAGGAAATAACCTGAACGGAGTTGTTTTCGGCACTCAGTTTAACCATTTCGGCTGCTATGCCAGAAATGCTTAAAATGAGCATACAAACTATGATTAACGCTTGTTTCATGAACTCTTCCTTATATACTATTTTGGATTTCTATATTTCACAAGCGTCAAATAAAACCAACGCTGAAAATAGTCCACGTTTTTTTACGGAAAGGATTCAGGCAACTTTTCTTATTGAAACACCGCCACAATTCTGTAGAAGGACTGATTGGCTCTGATAGTATCCAGATATTGGGTCTGGGTCACGGTTGCTGCCAACAGGTAGTTCCCGTCCGGGCTGCTGCTCTTGTAAACCCTATAGTAGAGAGCATTGGGAACGGGATCCCAACTCAGCAGAATGCCGTTCTGAGCGATGCTCAGGCGCGGAACAGGAGCAGCATAGCTTTCTGTTGTCATAGTCAGCTTAACATTAGGCACGTAAGTCTTGATGCTGAGAAAGACTCCCGAGGTAGGTGGTGATGCCGGGTCAGGGTTGTTTGTATTATTATAAAACAGGATGCTGCGCGTGCCGGTAGTCGCTGTGCAATAGAATTCATCGGCGTTGGCGTGATAACCGGCAGTGTTTTCATCAAATGCAATCACCAGATTCTGTGTATTATTGTAGGCAAACGGCGTATCCAGAGTAAGTTCAATCCAGCCGGCAGTCAGGGAAGTAGTGATGCTGCCGTTATAAACCAAAGTCAGGTTGGAGAGCGGAATCCAGCTTGATGTATTGGCAAAGGACGTCAGGTTCGTATGCCCCATGTAAATCTTGACAGCATCAGTAAAGACGCTGTTGCCGTTGAACTTATAAGCCAGCTTGGAAATGACAGCGCCGGGAGCATCGATTTCCGACTGCAGATAAATTGACTGTGAGTAGGAATAGCCATAGTAGGGCTCAAAGGGCAAACCCTTGCCGGTATTGGCTTCCGTGCCGATTATCAGGATGGAAAGATTGGTCACAGTGACGCTGACTGTATTGGAAGCTCCGGAATCATAGTTCGGATTGGTGAAAACCGCCTTCACATAATAGCTGTAAATGTTTCCCACCGTGACATTGGCATCCATATAGGACGTGGATGTGGAAGTGCTCACCTGCACGTTGTTGCGATAAATCTTGTAACTGGAGGGACTGCCTGCCAGAGGCGCTTGCCAAGCCAGATTCACGACTCCGCCATTGGATTCGGCAGTCAGATTGAGAGGAACGTCGCTCAGGCTGACATTAAAAGACATGGTGCTGCCGGCTGAGCTTCCGACTGCTGAGATGGAGAGCCCTCCCAAACTGCCGTCCGCCAGGAAGCAGTATGGATTGGTGGTATTGTTGAAAGCTGTCCTGCCTGTTTCAGAGCTGAACGTGGCAGCAGTGACGGTTCCGTTGCTGGCGGGAGTTCCGTTGTATCTATAGACATAAACTTCATCCGGAGGGCCTGAGGCGTTGCCATTGACGCCGGGATTAATTCTGTAAATCAGCATTCCACTGCCCGGGACGCTGTTTTCAAAGGTGCCGGTCTTTTTGCGGAATTCCACAACGAAATATTGCGAGGTCGAATTGGACGAATTTATCCTGAACGCCTGTCCCGTGGAGGAAGTCAGCGGATTGAGCGTGTGAGTTCCCGAGGCTGAAAGAGTCGGAATTGTGGAAATCCACCCCCCGTATTTGTATTTCATATAGGCGCTCATGTGCTGCGGCGGATTGGTGTTGCTGCACATCAGGTCCCAGGTCCCGACAGGCGAAATGCCGTCTGATGTGTAGTGATAGAGGTCAGGCGCACCCAAAGAGTGGAACATTTCATGTGCCAGCACTCCCACGCCGCTGGTGGTGAGGTTGTCAGAAAGCTGGAAGTTATAGTCATACACGCGTTTGCCGTTGATGTAGGCATACTGGGAGTAGAGACAGAACCGGTGCGGCCAGAGCAGATTTGCCCAGGCATCCGTAGCGCCCTTTATCACAAAGCAGACGTTATCCACCCAGTTGTCGCCATCGCCGTCCACCACCAGGTTGGAAGGAATCTGTGCACTGACACCGTTGACTGCATTAGCCAGTAGAAAGTGTTCACGCGTGGTTCTTTCGCTTTCATTGGCGTAGCCTATGGGGTTGGAAGCGCTGTAGGGACTGTAATATGCCCTGGGGTGTGAATCCTGCCAGGAAGCCACTGTAGAGCCCGGGGTGGGGTAAAAAGTCGTGCTGACATTGAGCTGATTGTATGAAGCTTCCAGAAAGTAGTTCTGCATGGTGTTTCCGGTGGTGCCGTTGAACATTAAACCGTAAGTGGAGATGGTCTGCGTGAAGGCTGACTGGTCAGAAAATCTAATGAATATCACGATGTTATTGAGAGTCCCGGTATTAGGTGCTCTGCCGCCGTCCAGTTCGCGCATCTGTCTCTGAAAGCTGTCCCGGATGGTATGCATCTGTTCGGAAGAGATATTGGTCCAGGGTTTAAGGTTTGCGGAAGCGGGATTATCTTTGCCCACAATCAGGTCGGTAAAGACCAGCCCGCCCTCTGAATCCTTATCCAGATAGGCATACCAGCCTTTGTCATTCTGCTTGACTGTATAGCCGTCAGCATCATGCAGCCAGTTATAATACTCATCACCGCTGGCAAAAAGTTCCAGAGTGGTGCCGTCCGGCTGCTTCAGTTCCAGAGGCTGGAACTCCAGATAAGCCGCCTGCAAAAAACCGATGCAGAGCATAAAGCCTATCAGCATAAGGTTTTGCAATTTAGTAAACATCTTGCACCTGTCACTTTTTAAAGGTTTAAGTGATGTAAATATAGGACAATTCTTTCTGATTTTTTCCTCAGAATTATGACCGTCCTGCCTTAGTTTTTTACTCCTGGTTTGCATGTGCTTTTCCTTTGTTAATAAGGTTTCCTGTTATTTTCTCCTTAGCTTGAAATTTGTCTTATGATCTATTTTTTCAACTTTCTAAGTCAAAACCTACACCTATTAAGATGCAAGTTCAGAGCCAATCGAAAAAAGCAGCTTTGATTAATAATTCATTCATTAGTGTAACTAATTCTTTAATAGATAGGTTATACCTGTTTTTTATGAGCCTGTTTTGAGCGTTTATTTATTTTTATATACAAGTTTTTTTGGCTTCTGATGATATATTTTTACAGCAGTCAGTATCCGGTCAGATATCGTAGTTGCCCCAAAAAAGTGTAAATACATTAAACGAAACAAATTGATGTTCATGGAGATAACATATTAAGCGTCCCGATAAAGTGCTTGCTGCAGCCATAATCCAGGCATGGCAATATCTGATTTTCCGGCTGCTGATTACCTGTGCCCGGGCACAGGAACTCAGCAGGAGGCGAGCAGGAGGCTGTCAGGTTTCAATCAAGG
>JAWOHU010000062.1:0-6032 GCA_046485025.1 Cloacimonadaceae bacterium (SeqCode)
GACTTCCACCACCAGAAAGCGAGCCATACTGGGCTTGTGAGTGAAAATTTCGACGTGATGATAAAAGAACATAAATAGCCGGTCAATGGCAGGTTCGACCTCAGCTACCTTCAGCTTGATTTTTTCCAGGTTGACATCCATCATGGATTTCATGGACTGCAGGAGGAGGTCATCCTTGTTCTGAAAATACAGATAAACTGTTCCTGTCGCCACACCTGCTTTATCGGCAATTTCTTTGATATTGGCTTTGCTATACCCCTTGCGGGCAAAGACATCAATGGCGGAACTGAGGATTTCCTTGCGCTTGTCCACCACGATGGAGCGCTTTTGGCGTCTGGCGTGAATCATTGTATCTCCTTAAATTCTATGATATTATGTAAGTATTGAACAATCAGAAATAAGAAAAAACTGATTACCCGTTCATTTATTTCAAACAAGTGATTTGTGTCAAAGATTTTTTGTGAATAGGCATGAAAATTGTATATGAAGAATGTATTCAGGAGGCTGTGTGAAAAGAAGTTTTGTTTTAATGATTGTTGTCCTCAGCGCAGTAGGAGGACTTTTTGCCCATGACTGCAGAGATTACAGCTCTCAATCAGAAATAGCTGACAGCAGAGGATTGGATAGAGTCTTTGTCGAGACTCCTCCCCCACCCGGACCCGTGCGTCCTGTGGCAGAATTCGAGACTGCCTCGCAGGTCCTGATTCGTTATCCGCTGGGCTTTCCGACCGCTCTGGTGGTTCAGTTTGCCAATGTGGCGGAAGTGGTCTGCCTGGTCAGCAACACAACGGTACAAAGCCAGGCGACGACAGCGTTTCAGAATGCCGGTGTGGATATGTCCCAGGTGATTTTCCTGATTGCTTCGACCAATACATACTGGACGAGGGATTACGGTCCGTGGTTCATCTTCGACGGCAATGACGAGCTGGCAATTGTGGATTTTCCTTATAACCGTCCCAGACCTCTGGATGATGAAATTCCGCGCACTTTTGCCCTGACCTATGACTATCCTCTGTATGGAATGAATGTCATAAACACCGGCGGCAACTATATGACCGACGGCATTAATTCAGCCGCTCAGACCACTCTGGTCTATCAGGAAAACTCTTCCCAGACCCAGCATCAGATCAATCAGAAAATGAGCAGCTATATGGGCATCAGCAATTACTTTGTGGTGCAAGACCCTAATAATACATACATTGACCACATTGACTGCTGGGGCAAATTCCTCGCTCCGGACAAGGTGCTCATCCGCTCTGTGCCAACGACGCACGCTCAATACAATGCCATCGAGGCAACCGCAAATTATTTCGCCGGACTGGACTGCGCCTGGGGGTATCCTTACAAAGTTTACCGCGTCAACACGCCCCAGAATCAGCCTTATACGAATTCCATCTTTCTCAATAACAATGTCTTTGTACCCATTATGAACAGCACCTATGATGCCCAAGCTTTGCAGGCTTACAGTGACGCGCTGCCGGGTTACAACATTATAGGAGTTGCGGGGAACTACAGCACGCCTTGGGAATCAACCGACGCTCTGCATTGCAGGGCACACGAAATCCCGGACAGGGCAATGCTCTATGTCAGCCACCAGCCTTACTTCGGCGAGGTTGCACAACAGACAAATCTGGATTTTCTAGCCACTGTCAAAGCCTATAGCCAGATGCCTTTGTACACAGATTCGCTCTTTGTCAGCTATAAAATCAACCAGAGCCAATGGTTCAGAGCATATCTTTCAAATACAACAGGAACCGAATTTAACACTATCATCAGCAACCTGATTCCGGGTGATACAATCAGATATTTTATCCACGCAGCAGACCAGAGCGGACGCTCCATTGACCATCCGCTGACGGGAGCAATGGACCCTCATATGTTCTGGATTGCAGGAGATAACCAGCCTCCCGTTATCACCCATTTTCCGCTTTCGCAACTTACCCCTGACCAGCTTCCCATCACGCTGTTTGCCTATGTGACAGACGGCACCGGAGTCGATAATGTCCAAGTAGTCTATCAAATCGATGACGGCGAGGAAATCACGCTGGATATGATGGATGCCGGGGATGATATGTGGCTGGTAATATTTGAACCTGTCTTGCCGCCGCAGGATTGTCATCTGTATTACAAAATCGTTGCTACAGACAGTGCCGACCCTTCCAATGTAAGCTACTCACCTGCCACCGGCTGGTATGATGTCTTTATAGAAAGCACTTCAGCTAATGATGAAAATATTCCGGCAGCAGGTTTCAGTTTTAATAATGTCTATCCCAATCCTTTCAGACAAAGGGATGGTAGACCTGTCTCTGTTTCTTATGTCGCCAAAGCAGGCAACCAGGTTCAGCTAAGCATCTATAACATCAAAGGTCAGCAGGTCAGAAACCTGCAGACTATCACAAAATCAGCAGGCAGCCAGAATCTTTTCTGGGATGGTAAAGATAAATCCGGCCAGGCAGTCCCTTCCGGAGTTTATTATCTCAGACTGAACTGCGCAGAAGGCAGTGTTGTGAAGAAACTGCTGATATTAAAGTAAGAGAATCCAGAAAATAAAAGGCTGTAAAGTATTGATAAAAAGAGGCTTAAGACATAACTAAAAAAAATATTGAGAAAGCAGAAAAAAAATTCTTGACAAGATATCTGAACTGCCTATTTATGTAATCAGCCTACAGACCCTACATAGAATGCCCTCCGAGCAGTGGAGTCATCGCCCGATGTTCTCCACTGTTTTTTTATCCTAACTTTTTCCTGTCTCCGAGAAAAAAGTCTTTACATAATCAGGTAGGTCAGATTTTGTTTCTGTAGGCTGAATGAGTTGCTCAGCAAAGCATTGAAGGAGTGAAAAAGCGCCTTGGAAGATATCCGGATTGAAAATATCAGTAAGAGTTTTGACGGCTTTCTCGCAGTTAATGATGTCACGCTTTCCATTCATCAGGGTGAGCTTTTTTCTTTCCTGGGACCAAGCGGTTGCGGCAAAACGACTCTGCTCAGAATGATTGCCGGCTTTGAAACACCGCTGACTGGCAGAATTCTACTCGGCAAGCAGGATATCACACAACTCCCGCCTTATAAAAGACAGGTCAATACCATCTTTCAGAACTACTCCCTATTTCCGCATATGACAGTCTATGAAAACGTGGCTTTTGCGCTCAAAATAAAGAAACTGCCCTCCTCTGAAATCGACTCACGAGTCAGGGAAATGCTGCAATTGGTCAAGATGGAAGACCAGGCTGCCAAGTATCCCAACACCATCAGCGGAGGACAAAAACAGCGGGTTGCCATTGCCAGAGCCCTCATTAACAAACCCCAGGTCCTGCTCCTGGACGAGCCTTTGGCTGCGCTGGACCTAAAACTGCGCCAACATATGCTAATTGAACTGATGAACATTCACGACGCCGTCGGCATTACTTTTATCTATGTGACTCACGACCAGAGCGAAGCCATGAGCATCAGCGACCGCATTGCAGTTATGAACCAAGGCAACATCATTCAGTCAGGTCCGCCGGATGATATCTATGAGCGTCCTGCCAGCATTTTCAGCGCTTATTTTATCGGCGAGACTAATCTCATTCCGGCTGAAGTGACTGCCATCGAGGATGATTATGTGGACCTCAAATGCTTTTCCGGAGCGGAAGAAAGCTTCGAGATTGACAGCACTTTTCATTTCAGACCGGAAGTCGGACAAAAACTGACAGTGTCGCTCCGCCCTGAAAAGATAGCCATATCCAGAAGCAAACCACGCATTCTGGATGATATCAATTTTGTCAGAGGTGTGATTGAAGACATCCTCTATCTGGGCACGCACACGCAGTATATTGTAAAAGTGGGAAGTCTCAAATTCAGAGTGTTCAGTCAACACAAACGCGTCTATTTTGATGACAAAGCTCTGGACTGGGAAGAGCCGGTCTGGCTGTTTTGGCACGACAGTGACTCCTGGCTGATAGATGAAGTCACGCCTGCCGGACTGGACGTCGGAGAAGTCAATGTCTTTGAGCGTCCGATTCAGATGTCACGCGGCATAAAACGTCTCTCCAGAAACGAATGAACCATCAGCGCAGCCATAATCAGCCCAGCCTGTTGGAAACCAGACAACTCGGTAAACGCAATCTGCAAAGCTGGCTGCTTTCTGCGCCATCGCTGATCTGGCTGACTGCTTTCTTTTCCATTCCCTATTTAATCATTATCATATACAGTTTACTCACTCCCGACATCTACGAAGTGAAATTTCTGTTTTCGCTGAATGCCTATAAAGACATCTTCAGCGGGATGTATTTCAAACCATTTTATCTGTCCATGCGGCTGGCAGTTATCACTACTGTGATGTGTCTGCTTTTAGGATATCCCGTTGCTTATCTGATAGCCCGCAGCAGCGAGAAATGGAAGAATATACTACTTGTCCTGATTATCATACCCTTCTGGACAAACTTCATCATCCGCATCTTTTCCTGGCGCATATTTCTCTCCACGCACGGAATGATGAATGAAGCTCTGATGGCTCTGAACCTGATATCCAGTCCCCTGGAAGTTATCAGAACTGACCTGGCAGTCATCATTGTGATGGTCTATGTCTATCTGCCCTATATGATTCTGCCGTTATACAGCGTGATTGAGAAGCTGGATTTCACCATTTTGGACGCAGCCACCGACCTGGGAGCCAGCAACAGACAGGCCTTCTTCAAAGTCACTTTACCCCTATCACGGGAAGGTATATTTGCAGGCTCGATTCTGGTCTTCATTCCTGCTTTGGGAGCATACCTGATTCCTCAACTGGTGGGAAACCAGAACTCTCTCTACATTGGACAAATCATTACCTACAAGATAAAAAATATTCCCCGCAACTGGCCTGTGGCATCTGCCCTGTCACTGATAATGCTGATTATCATTGCCGTGATAGTGCTGACGGGTTATTACATCTATCAGAAAAGACGCATCAGGAAGCTGAATGACAGCCGGTAAAATCTATCGGAAGCTGAATCTGACCATCTTCACGCTGGTGATGATTTTTCTTTATATTCCTATCATCATTCTGATTATCTACAGCTTCAATGACAGCAAGATTGTCGCCGGCTGGAAAGGCTTTACCTTCAAATACTACCTGCTCCTGTTCCAGAATGCTCAGATTAAGGTAGCTTTTCAGCATACTCTGATTATCGCTGTGACATCAACTCTGGCATCCACAGTGCTAGGGGTTCTGTGTGCCCTGGGTCTGGAAAACAAGCGCTTTTCCGGACGCAAAGTTATGAATGCTCTGATCTATATTCCACTCATCATGCCCGACATCCTGATGGGTGTTTCCCTCGCTCTGCTTTTCAATTTCCTGAGGGTGCAGACGGGGATGGTGACAGTTTTCATTGCGCATGTTACGTTTTGTTTGTCCTACACTGTAATAGTGATTCAGAGCCGTCTGGCAGGATTTGATTATTCGCTGGTCGAAGCTGCAATGGATTTGGGAGCCAAGCCCTGGCTGATTTTCTGGAAGGTAAAATTTCCTCTGATGATACCCGGAATCGTTGCCGGAGCGCTACTTGCCTTCACTCTCTCCATCGATGATTTTGTTATCACCTTCTTCACTTCCGGCAGAGGATTTGACACTTTGCCGATTTACGTGGAAGGTGCCATCAGACGAGGCACCATCACAACCATAAATGCTCTCTCCACACTGATGATAGGCTTTACCCTTTTCTTGGTGGTGGTCACAAAACGTGTTCGTAAGCTGATCTTAGGCTAATTGTAGTTTGTCACTTTGTGCACATAAAAATACATCAGCTCATTCAGCTCTTTTTCAAACTCCAGCAAAGTAACATCCTCCGGCAGGTTCATAGCAATTTTATGAGCTTCAGCCAGAGCCTGTTTATACAGGTTTTCTGCTTCTTCATTTTGAATGTGTAAGTAATTTTCAGAACCATAAACCTGTTCAATTTCAAGACTGATGTTCGCTTTTTGGATGGCGTCCTGATGAGACCATTCACCGTTCTTGATATTGAAATTGTATAGGGGCAAAAACCTGCTGCCATATTCGATGACAAACTTCACAG
>JAWOHU010000117.1:0-4476 GCA_046485025.1 Cloacimonadaceae bacterium (SeqCode)
TAAACATGACAGTCTCCCATTTCCAGAAAAATGCCATACATGGTAGATGATGTAGAACCGCTGATATGGTTGCCGTATATCTGAGCAGCAGAGCCTATACTTTTCTTGATCCCCTTGAATGTATTGTTATTGTCTACAGAAGATATTATTCTATTATTGGCAATCGTTGTACTATCAGTATATTCGATTGAGATTCCGTAAGCTGCACCAGAGTCAATTAGGTTATCGCTTATCTGATTGCTTATGCTGCGGTTACCGTATAAGCCGGTTACTGCTATTGCCACGAATGGATCTCCGTAGATGACGTTGTTCAAGAAATTGCTGTAGCTGTTTGCTCCGTATGAATAGATAGAATAATTTATTGGTCCTGTGTGAAACTGCACATTGATCGCACAATTCTGAATTATGCAGTGAGTCGCCCCGTCTGTCAGCCAGTAACCATAGAGCATGCTGCCGGCACCGTCTAAATCGATATTGTTGATTGTTACATAATCTGCTCCTTCCAGTTTGAAACCGTAAGTCGCTTCCGGAAATGAAAACAATGCCAGTTTGGGATTGTCCGTTTCATTTAACGGTTCAAAGATAATTCTGCCGGTCTGAGTTCCGCTTGCAGTTATGGGTGGCAGCACCTCATGGAAATTCTGATTAGCTACCTTAAAGGTAGCTCCTGCTGCGGTCACCCCGCTGTGATTGAGAAAAAGTATGGCATTTGTAAAATTAGAAAAATCACCTTCAGGACCTATGATGAATGTTCCGAATAGTGGAGACGTATTGAAGTTCCAGATAGGGCATTGTTCCGCTTCATCTCCAAGAACATAAGGTACAATTTTCCAATAAAGAGTCGTATTGTTTTCCAGGAAGGAAGGATGGGAGTAGGTGGTAACATTGCCCAGGTCCTGACCGTTCACAAGGTTGGTAGGAGTTTCTGTTCCTCCTCCATCTGTGCCCAGGTAGAGCCTGTACCCGGTGGGAGTGGCACCTTCACCTGGACTCCAAGTAAGTTCCACATTGCAAAAAGCATCAGCTCCCAAAGCCGGAGCGACTAGGTTAGCCGGAAGAATTGGAGAATAAATCACCATCCTGAGATTGGCGTAGTCGTGGGAAAGGATTCCGGTAGTAGCTGAACCTGCCGGCAGAGTGTTGCTCTGGAACCTCAGGCTGCGGTAATCCGGGATCAGCTGTGCAGTGGTATAGTAAACAGAAACATTTTGCGTAGCAGTAGCAGCCATGGTTGTGACAATATCGATCAGCAGGTTGGAGGTTCCATCCCAGACAAAAGGAGTGGTTAACGTGTGGTTTTGCCAGCCCGTGGTAGTCGGAACATAGAAAGTCTCATGCCACACTTCCGTGTATTCTCCGATCTCAAAAGTGGTGTTCAGGACATTCTGTGATGTATGTTTAATCCTGATTATATAGTGTGGGACCTCGGAGCAGTTATTCATCGCTTGGATATTGAACCCGAGCCTGGTGATTGTGCCGAATGTTCCGCCCTGAGCAATGATTTCTGACGCCTTATACAGATATTGCTGACGGAAGTTCTTGTAATATGTCCCATAGGGTGTGGGGTCGATGGTCGGTCCGTTATAATCAGTACCGGTCCCTAATGCGATTAGCGTCTGCGCCGCCATGGGTATGACTGCTGTCAGCAAAACTGCTGCTAAAATGAAGTGCAGAAATCTGTTGTTCATGAAGACCTTCCTTTTGATAAATTTACTTGGATTAATTTCGGTTCCGGAGCGAATGTTGCGTCCTAGCTTTTTTGGACATGATAAAAAGTTGAAAGGATAGCGTACAATAGCTACCTTAATATTATATATGCTTATGAATATTTGATTTAAGTGACACAATCTGATGCTTGATAAAAGCTGATGGTAATGGGTGCTTTGTGGCTCCGCTTTCGAAAACACGAAATGCAGAGCTTTGGTCATCCCGTCTCCCTTGTCCCTCCGGGGAGTGTTTTAAGCTACAAACTTCTGATAAGCAAGTTATCTTTATCGGGATTGCGTGTCAAGTAAAATTTAAATCCTGCCGGTGGTCCTTCATTCTGAACAATAGTACGGCGTTCCTTTTTTCAGAATGTATCTTGCTGACTGAAAGCAGAATACAAAAATGATTTAGCAAATTAGCACACTTAACACTCCCAGACCCCCATATATATTATGGGTCCCCCTATGTTAATTTTGTTAAGTTGTTAAGTCATTTAATAAATACATGTAAAAGAAGCAGTTTTACACTGCTCCTCCTCATTTAACTGCAGGTAAACTTCTGATTATAAAAGGTTTTGCATAATCTCAGGTTCCAGAATGTAAGCTCTGATGGGTTTGCCGTTTTTGCCGGGTATCGTCTCCACCCTCAGCACTTCCATCTCCAGCAGGGTGTCGATAATGCCGTTCATGGTTTTCTTGTCAAAGTGCGCATACTGCATCAGCTCGCTGTGGGATGCCCTGCCGTTAAACCTTTTGCAGAGGATATCCACCAGCTTGCGTTCGCCGGAGAGGCGGTCCTGTTCGCTCATGATTTTCATCAGGGGCAGGGTATTATTGAAAAAGTAGTCGCACAGATACATCGCCTCCTGGGCGGTTTCCTCAGTCACGAAATTGTCTTCAAAGTATTCCTGCAGGCGGTTTTGGGACATCGCATCGTGCAGTTCCGCCACAGTTTTGAACAGCGTGATGAGGATGCAGAATTTATACCAGTAGCCGTCGTAAATCCTCGTGAAATAAGACATTACGGGGTCGTTGTGAAGCTCGTAGGTATTGATCATCCGCTCTTTGTATTCCCTGGTGCGCCAGCTCAGAGCCTCGTCAGATGCCTTCAGACGGCTGGTCTGTGGTATGGAACGAAAGATTTTATAGATGTCCTCATAGCCCTCAAAATCCTTTTTGTAAAGGGCGTTATCCACATATTCGAAGTTCAGTTCGCGCACATCCACTTCGCTGATGATGCAGTAGATGAATCTCTGCATGAAGCCGCTGAGCTGTTCCGACCGGCTGCCCAACTGCATATAGAACCAGCTTTCGGTGCTGGCAGCGAGGATGGAGAGGGCAGGGTTTTTGATGCGTTCGCAGCGCTCCATATTCAGGTTCGTAACCGATACTCCGTCATACAGTTCCGTGATTTTCTGCTTCATCCCCTGGTTGTATTGCTTCGCCATTTCCGCCAGAAATCCGGAGATTTCATTGTGGAAAAACAGCCGGTTCGGATTAACTGACAAAAGTGACAGCAATTTAGCACCGGTAACATTGGAAAGCCAGATTTCCTCTTTCTCATAATCCCGCGCCGAAAGCCCGTCCAGACCATCAGCAAAGCGCTGCATCGTGCTCCGCGCCAGGTTCAGCACCGTCGTCTTGCGCGAAACCGAGCTGGGACCGATAATCACAGCCCAGATATTGGAAAAAATCCGCCCCCCGATGTTGTTCATATACACCCGATTGCCGATATTAGCGCCCAAAACTGCCAGAAACGCGGTCAGCTTGGCACCGGGGGAGGCATCCGTCACTTTGTCCGCCAGATTCAGCCAGGACTGCAGAAAGCGCGGCAACTGCTCTCTGTCCAGCGGAACATTCTCCACCCTGGCAAAGACCGACATCAGTTCCTTGTAGTTCAGAAATGCGTTTTTGACGCATCCGCACTTATCATTTCCGCGTTCCCAATTTTTGTCATTCCCTCGAAGACCGGAATCTTCTTCACACCTGCCGTAGGGGTCGGTCTCGTGCCGACCCTTCTCTTGGGCTGGCACAAGACCAGCCCCTACCCTGTCATAAACCCCAGCAATTTTCCTTTCCGACCAGCAGTTCCGCCTTGTCAGACCCTGCATACTTTTCATCGTTTTGTCCTCCTTATTATATTACGGTTTCTCAAAATCATTCTAACTCACTGTTTTCCATCATATGCCCTTCTATCACGATATATACTAAGTAAATAAATAATTATGAGTAATGCATATATTCTGATGACAACATATCAGTATAGTCAATATATGTCAAGCACAAATATCAGTTTTTACCCAATAATTTTCTCTGCCTGATTTTGCTTTTTTTCTCCCCTTCATAATAATCTTCAATTGACCCTGGAATAACCGTTATATAACCGCACTGAAGCGGTTATATATGGGTAATACTCCGGTTATCTGTTTTTTATCATGAAAGAGGTGTGAAAGTGAGATGGAATAAGGTCAGTAAAGGGTCAAAACCGGTATGACAGAGTTTTCCCCTATCCCTATGTTATAAAGAGAGATAAGTAGTCCGGATGAGATTTTTTTCTTGACAGATTTTACCCCGTGGTCACAAGAGACCAATAAGCCGTTTACCGGCTGGGGGAAATCAAAGAAGAAATTATGAAAAGAAGAACTAAATATTTACTGGTTGGCATCATCGGACTGCAGCTTTACTGCACGCCTCTGATGATGGCTGAACCGGTATCAGGCATCGGCAGCGATGAAATCGGTCAGAGTCAGACAGCTCTGGTCCTGGATTC
>JAWOHU010000133.1:0-8029 GCA_046485025.1 Cloacimonadaceae bacterium (SeqCode)
GTGAAAAACAACAATCACATCAAATCTACAGCTCAGTTTGGCAAAATCAGGATAATCAGCCAGAAATTGCATGGCAGTCAAAGTCAGTTTTTTTTGTTTGGCTTTGCTGATGCTGTTTTCGGCTGCTTTAATGTTATGACTGGTTCGGGTTTTTACTTCAACAATAACAAGCTCCAGATTATCTTGAGTGATGAGGTCAAGCTCGCCATAAGCAGAGTGAAAGTTATGCCTGATAATAAGATAGCCCAAGTTCTCAAGATACTGTGCTGCAAGATTCTCTCCGACCTGTGCCAGTTTTCTCTTTTCTTTATTTTCCATGAGGATAATAAAAAATCTTGACGTAAAAATTGTCAATTATATAGTGACATTAGTTTGATTTATCACCTAGAGGGTGGAGGTAAGCATGAAAAGAAAACTTTTATTGTGCATGATATTATTTGTGATAGCATCAGCTGCATATTCTGTTCCATACTCAACCATTGGTTATTTGCGGGCTCCCGATGCCTATGTGCTGCCCCATAAAGCCGCAGAATTTACATTCACAAATTACCTTAGGAGAGTAGAAAATGATTTTGTTGAACTTCCCGATTATGAATACATACCCATGGGAATGGTAAATGTGGGTTTGTTCAATCGAGTAGGCATCAGCGCCTGGGGGGGAGATAAGCTGGCTTTTGCCAATCTGAAATTAATGCTTGTTGGAGAGACTCCACTAATTCCACAGATAGCAATTGGTATTGACAATCTTTTTTCTCCTGTGAAAGAAGATGCACTAGAAATTGAGCAAGGTGAAGATTATTATGATAATCCGGATAAATCTTTTTATGAAAAAAACTCCCCCTATATAGCAATAACTAAAGCAGCCGTATTGAGAAACATGACGGGTCTAAAGCTATTGGAGACATTTATAACTGCAGGATGGGGGATGAACAAGTTCAAAGGACAGGTTGAAATAGCCAGGCGGTTTGAAGGCATATTTGGCTCAATTACCGTCAAACCACATAAGGATTTGAGTATTACTTTTGAAAATGACGGGTTTAATTTAAACGCAGGCGCAGCCTATTCATACAAGAAGTTTGCTTTCAAGATTTCTTATGTTGCCATTGAAGAACAGGAAAATAACAGATTTGGACTTTCAGTATCTTATCTTTTTGATAAATATGCAGATCCTAAACGCAGCTGGCTGGACGATGATATATCATCAAAGGAATCGGAGATTATCAGATCACCTTTTACCGGCAGAGAGATTAATGCCAATGAAGACCTTCTGGAAGAGCTGAAAAAATTGAGAGAACAACGAGAACAAGCTCAGAAAGTTTTGGATGATTTGAGATATCAGTTGCAGGAAATGGAAGAAGAGACAGAGTAAAAGAAGTTCATTTTAGCAGAATGAATGGCTAAGTCTATGTTAATTCTCTGTGTAACAGGCTGTTTGCAGTTTAAATGCTTAATTACAAGAAAGTGAGAGCTCAATGAAAAAAATGATCCTGATATTAATGATAATTATCTTCTGCCAGTTTGTCAATTCTCTGTCAGCACAGTTGAGTGAACTGGATAAAAACCAGATTATAAGTGAGATTCATGAGTTGATTATCCGGAACTCGCAAAATCAACCTCAGGAATTCACTACAGCACAGCTTCTGGACAGGAATCAGGTCAAAAACTCAATTCAGAAAGCAATCAAGAGCAATGATACGGATCTGGCTATTGATTATTTTATTTTCTATTCAACCATCCTGGACACTCTTGTCCTCAACCATCCTTTGGTTGCCAAAGAAATCACATATAGCTTAAGGGACGTGTATCAGAATATTCCTTCTATTTCAGAAAGGTTATCCTACTATTCCAGCCTGACAGATTATTATATGGGTTTCTATGACAAGGCTGAGGCTGAAATCTTGTTATATATGGCAAAAAATCCCAATGCTGCATTATCGTCAGACCTTTTCACCTTAATGATCAAAATTTACCTGAATTCAGGCAAAGAACAGCAGGCATTGGAACTGATTGAGAACAGAAGTATTCCTCTCAATGACGAACAGAATTACATGGCAGGACATATCAGTTATTCACTGCAAAGGGATGATCTGGCAGAGTATTATTTCCAACAGGCCACCACTCAGGAATACAAAGCAGAAGCAGGCAAAATGCTGGCATTTTTAGCTGCTTTGAAAGAAGATCCAGCCATTGCCAGGAGCAATTTTGAAGCACAACTGCAATCTGATCCTTCCAATCCCTTTATTTTATTGAGTTTAGCCAGACTGTCATCCATATCCGGTGATTGGGAGGGGGCAGAATACTATTATTCAAGATATATTCCTGCTGCCAAGTCCTATAGGGAATTTCAAGCATATTACGAATTGGCCGCTGCCTATCTTAATTTGGGAAACCAAATCAAGGCTCTGGAGGTTCTGGACAATGCCATGCAGAATCCCGAATTAAGGGAATATATTAGTCCTATTTTACATCTATGGGCTGAAATACATGCCAATAATGGTGAAATAACCCCGGCTCATAATAAAACAGATCAAGTTCTGAAAACTCTTGATGACAACAGCAACATTCTTACTGAGAAACTTGATCTTATTAACAGAATTGATGCTCTGAAGTCAGAATTAAAAACGCAGCTGGATATTGATACCGTAAATAAGGCATTAAATGAAATCAATTCAATTTCAAAGCAGCTTGATGCTCAAAACTCAGCGATTCGGAATAACAAGTATGGAGTATCTGACTCAAATCTTGATAAATGGTTGCTGCTTGAGAAGCAGATCACCTTTTCATTCGTTGACCTTTTAAACTACTATATTGCAGCAGAAAATCTTAAAGATGTCCAAGACACGCTACACATTAAACAATTTGAAGCGCTGGAAGCAGTATACAAGGATCAGATTGAAAGAATTAAGGGCATCCGCAATGCTTTACTAAAACTGAATGAGCAAAACACATATCTGGCGATTCGCAATGAAATTGACAACAACCTGGATGTGCTGGACAAAATTCTGGCCAATCTTTATGACATCAAAGTAAATGGTACCCCAACCTATAGCCCGGCAGAATTGGATACGCTAATAGTGTTCAATGAAAGAAGAAGAACAGACACGGAAATGCTACTGGATTATTATGATTTTGATAATTCGGAATATCGCACCATTATGGCGGAATGTGAAGCCTCTACTCGTGAAACTAATGAGCTTCTGAAATACATTGCTCTAATTAAGGGAGAATATCAGGAACAATACCCGATTTACGTTTCCAATAGAGAAAAGAACCTTATCACTCAGGAAATCACCCGTCTTCCCATGCTCATACCTGAATACAGTAGTTTACTGCAGAGTCATCAGGTTTTGCTGAGTGCGATTAAGGAAAACATCAATTTCACCGATCTGCATATTGCCTTTATAGAAACAAATTACTACGATCGGGAAAGAAAACGCCAGGAACAGTCCCTGAGTTTCGAGCAAAGTCAGAACCTGTTCAACGAAAATCAAAATAGAAAACTGGTTATTTACAATCAATTATCATCTTACATCAATGAAAACCCTACTGGAGCCAGCAATCTGGTCGAAAAAATCAATCCCAATATTAACATCATAGCAAGCGCGTATTTTGCCTTGGCGGAATTAGGCAATTCGCTCTGGCAGGACAAGGCTGAAGATAATCTCAAGAATTACAAGAATGTGCTTAAATTAGATCCGGGCTTTTACCTCACCGACGCTGTATTGTATAATATTGGCTATCTGAGCGGAGCTATTGCAAAAAACAGGATAGAGGATGGTATTCTGACTTTTGAAAGCAGATACGGGGCTTCTATGCTGCGTCCCGATTCCTTGAAATACACCGAAGAGACATATAAAGGATCAATCCAGGCATATAGAAGGCTTGTTGACGAGTATAAAGAATCACAATACTATTCTGAATCTCTGTTCAGACTGGGTTATCTGTTTTTTGAAATAGGAACAGATGCTGACCGTCCTGTAGAGTATTATCAGATTGCCCGTAATTATTATGATGCCATCATCTCCGAACAATCTGACCCCTACTTGTATAAGGCTCTGTATCAGAGAGGCTGGACCTGGCTCAACAGCAGTTCTGATGAAGCTTACAAAAATGCAATTGAAGATTTTGTTGTTATTCTCAATGCCATTGATCAGAACCAGATTACTGATGACGTGGAAGTGTTGGACTATTCGATTGCCTCTGTAAAAAATATTGGTTATTGCCTCATAGGTCTGGATGGTTATGACAATGATTCCGAATCGATTGGAGCTCAATATGCCTTGAACACTCTATCCGGCAAGGTGTCCAATGAAAACATGCAGCTTGTTCTGGATGAAGCCATTGACCAGAAACTCAGGCTGTATCTACCCATGCAGGCAATTGACTTTATGAATGCAAAGCTGGATATGAATCCTCTGGCTCTGGAAAATCCGATCATAGCTGATTCAATCTGCACCATATACACTCTATATCCAAATCAGATCAGAAGACGCATGTCTCCTGAAAATGCATACATCGCTGAAAAAGAAAGAATCATTGCCAGATACAACTATAATACTGATTGGTACAACGCCAATAAAGAAAAGGAAATCTCCCATCAACTGCAGATTGTCAGACAAGCCTATGTTGACGTGGAAAAGCGTTATAACAACGACTTTGTTGATTTGCCCACTGCCGCCAATTTTGAAAAGTACATGGCTTTGGTCAATCAATATCGTGAGTTTGATACAATTCATGATGAGAATTTTTCAGCTTGGGATGAACAAACTCAGGCTAACGTTATAGCACAGAACGTCAGACTGGCTCAGCTTACCAAGGCTCCCAAACATTATCTGAATCTTGCTTCGAGAATCTATATATACAATGATTATTTCCCTCAAAACAAGCTATTCTACAATATGGAAGGCACTGCTTATGAATGTGCCAGGATTGTGGCAGATTCATTAAAAACAGATATCTCTGTTCTGATTGCCAGAGAACCTGATGTGAACTTGCCTTTCGGCGAGCAGAATACGGTCAGATATTATCAATTGGCGGCTGAAAGATTTATAAGTGTGTTAAGAGAAGAGCGGTTCAGATCCAAACAAAATGACGATCTGCTGGTCTCGATCTTAATGAGACAGGGTGAAATTGCCAAAGAACAGAAACAATATGACTTGGCGACATCACATTATACCATGCTGGTTAATCACGATGGCGTTGTTCCCAACGAAGTGCTCAGAACAGCTTACATAAACCTCGGTGAAATTGCCGATGCAACCCAAAAATACAACGAAGCTGAGCAGTGGTATCGCAGGTCAGAACAATATGCCATTGATGAATCAGATAGAGAAATTCTACATCAACATACTTTGCTGCAGATTCAGAATTCAATTGATCATGCAACTGGACAGCAGGACCACGAAAAAGTGGCGGAAGACTACATCAGATTAGCTGATGAATATACTGCCAAGGATCCTGAAACCAGCCTCCAGTACAAAGGTAAAGCTCAGGTAGCTTATCTGGAAGCCAGAGATTATGACAAGAGCATTGATTTGCTGTTGGATATGGCTAAGACTAAAACTCAGCCCCAGGAAGTATTTGATCTTTACAGGCTGGCTTGGTCGATTGCTGACAGTGTCGGATATACCAGCAAATCAGATGCCTTAAAACAGGATTTTATCAATAAATATCCTACCAGCAGTGAAGCATATCAGCTCAGACTTGTCTACATCGATAAAAAAGTCTCTGAACCGGCTTCGGTTGAAGTGGCCGGCAATATGTATCTGAACCTTTATGAAGATGTCAAACAGAATAAGGCAAATCCAGGTGAAGACAATCCCAGTGATTTGATCATAGCTGCTATTGCCATGTTTGACAAAGCCGGTGATGACAATAAAAAGGAACAATTGGCAGAGGAATTTGTCACACAGTATCCGGATCATCCTTCTACTGTCACTCTTCTGGAGTACCTGGCTGACAGGCAGTTGGCTAAAGGCAATAAACAACGCTACGAGCAGTTGTCCAGAGAGATTTTCCTCAAAGATAATACCAAGCAGCTACGTTATGCCAATATTGCCAAAGAAAGACTCAGAGATATTGCTCTTGAGTTCGACAAAGCTTATGCGATAGCTAACTGGCCTTTGACGATTGCCAAAATGGATGAGTTCAGGCAGACCCACTCTGATTATGAAAAAGAAGGCTTGGTCCTTGAATTTGAACCTGTCTATGACTCCTTCAAAATTGCCGAGGATGAATATAAGCAGGAGCAGGACAAAGTAGCATTTGTTGGTAAATTAAATCGCCAGATTTCTGCCATCGAAACTGACTTTCTGAGGAAAAACTATAATCAGTTGGTCAGAGTAAATATTTATACAAGTTGGAAACGTCATCTGGTGGCTGGTGAAAAGAGAATTCCAGCCCTCAAAAATACTACCACTAATGAAATCAGAAAAGTCCGTGAGTTGTTGGAAGAAGGCGCTTTGTATGAACTCGATGTTGAACACAGGCTCAAAGCCTTTGATCTTATTTGCCGGATTGCCGATCACAGCGCCAAAGCTATTGATGCCCAGATTGATAAGTATATGAACGAATCCACGGAATTTGAGTCCTTCCGGGATCAGTTCCGCAATGCCTTGGACGAGCTTTACTCCGGTTTTATCTCTGAAAAGAATACTCATGTAAACTCTATCCTTCAGCTCTCATATCCATACAATCTTGCCATGTATAAATACTTCTATCTGCCAGGCCTGAAAAATCGCTATACTATTCAGGCTGTGAGCAGACTCAATGAAATCAATGCTCTGCCCAAGTACCGCACTGATCACATTCTGATTAATGAAGACTGGATACTGACGCAAAACACTATTGGAGAATCATCAGAACCGGTTCCCTACAGGGGTGGTTCATCTGCTGTGACGCGTCAGGATGGCAAACGCTATAGCAGGTTGACCATTCCTGCCAATGGCGAACTCATCGTTCAAAAGAATCTGGAGTTGGGTATCCCTTATGATTATGTCATTGCCAATCTTGTCTCGCCTTATTATGATGAGACCAAGATCAACCTTGATTATAAGAATCTGGAATATACTTTCAATCCTATAGATACCTTGAAGGTCGGAATTACTGAATCTGTCAGATATGCCCTGATTTTTGGTGAGGGTAATTTCAACGCCGGATCTAATAATCTCGAATTTCGACTGATAAACTATGATTCAACGCCCCTTTCTGTTGATTTGAATCTTATGGCTGTGACTGATTCAGTTAAGTTTGAAACAACGCAAGAGATACAGACTATCAATTTCAATACAGATGATACTTGGGAATATGCCAACTACTCGTCTGATCTTTCTGCTGTTCCTTGGGCATATGCTGCCAGAGCGTTCAACGCCAAGCTGACTGATGCGCAATTGAATGAACTGGATTTTAATCCCAATCAAATGATTTGGGCAAGAGCGCAGGATCTTCAGGATACGACTGCCGTTGTATTTCAAAAGACAATACAGATTAACGGAATCCTTCAGGATGGCTTTATCAGGTTTGTAGCGCCTGATATTGCAGCAGTTAGAATCAATGGCAAAGAATTATCTTCAAATAATAAGATACATTATGATACAGAATCAAAATTGGTTTATGCCGGTCACATTGTCTTGTCACCGGATGACGTAAAACAGGGGGAAAATATTCTGCAGATTATCATTCGTAATCATTCCAAGTGGAAAGGCTTGATGGCTGAGGTTATGATGGTGGTTGCACAGAGAGGAGATTTATGAAAAAAACCTTGCTAATTTTATCCCTCGTCTTGTTTGTGGTTTCAATACTCTCGGGAGTTGATGAAACTACCAGGAAAAAATTCGGGCAAACTGCTGTGGTCAAGGCTGCAGAGGTTGAGGTTGTTAAATTCGAAGCAATGAAACCTGACATTGAGAGATATCAGAAAAAAACTGATACCGATCTCACTTCAGGTTTCTATCAGATGTATAAAAATAATCTTAGAAATACTTATAAAGTGTTATTAAATAAATGGCTAAAGGAGTCCAAATGAAAGCTA
>JAWOHU010000059.1:0-5538 GCA_046485025.1 Cloacimonadaceae bacterium (SeqCode)
GACTTATCTCAGAGATTCTCTTTTCTTGCTTATACCCTTACGGTTCAATGACCAGGAAACCCAGGTTATAATTGGTTACATACAGATAGCCGTTGTTGAAAGCTACGCTACAATGCAGGAATGCGAATTGAGAATTAAAAAGACCGTTACGGGTTACGGTGAAGGTTATCAGTTATCGGTTATCAGTTCAGGGCAGACAATAATTACGAATTATAAATTGCTTAGAAATGAGCTGAGAGTAAAGGAGAGAGATTATCTGCTGTCCAGGTAAACCTGCTCTGCATAAGCCCAATATTCCTGTAGCAGCTCATCTATAAGCTCTCTGACTGGAACGATTTTGTCCACGCGCCAGCCATTGGCGCCTGAGAAGGCAAAACCCTCTTCCAGGATGCCGTTGCAGGCATTGCGCAGAGCCAGGGCTATGCAATAGGGTGCGGTGTTATAATCACAGGTTTTCAGGCATTTCCAGAAACACTGAAAGGGATGTTTTTTCCCTCCTGCTACATCCTTCAGGAATTGATTGTTCAAAGCTCTGCCAGGCAAACCGACGGGACTTTCGATGACCACGATATCTTCATCCCGGCAATTGATGAACTGCTGTTTGAAGACGGCATCGGCATCACATTCTACGGTTGCAACAAAGCGTGTTCCCAATTGCACTCCGTCTGCTCCGAGCTGCATTATTTTATAGATGTCTGCTCCGGTATAGATGCCTCCGGCGGCAATGACGGGAATCTGCTTTCCGGCTCTTTCTTCCACAGCCTGCACCACAGCTTTCACCTTGGGCAGAATGACTTCCAAGGCATACTCGGAGTCAAATATCTGCTCTTTCTTAAAGCCGAGATGTCCACCCGCCAACGGACCTTCCACGACCACGATATCAGGCGTAAGCTGAAAATGTTTGCCCCAGTGATTCAAAATCAGAGAAGCAGCCCGGTCGGAAGAGACGATGATGCCAGTTTTGGTTTTAACGTTCTGCAGATATTCCAGAGTCATAGTTGAGGGTAATTTCAGAAACAGCCCAGCACCCAGAAAAACGATATCAATCTCTTCTTCAAATGCGGTTTTCAGCATCTGATCAAAGTCAGAGACAGCCAGCATGATGTTCAATCCCAGGATGCCGTCAGTCAGCTTGCGCGCAGCGCGGATTTCTGCTCTGAGAGCGTTAATATTGGCCTCTGGATAGTTTTTGCCAAGTTCAGGACGCAGCAGACCCAGTCCCACTGAAGAGATGACTCCGATTCCGCCGGCATTGGCAACTGCAGAAGCGAGCCCCGAAAGTGAAATGCCTACTCCCATTCCGCCTTGTATGAGGGGCAGCGGGGCAGTCAGATTGCCTATTTGTAAAGGTGGTAAAACGCCTTTCATATATTTTGTCAACCTTGTTCTGAGGTCAATTTCCCGAAACTGAGCAGTAATGACAGCCTTCATCCGGTAAATCACCATAAATTCTATATTGCGGAATGAATTCATTTCAGACAGCTTTCTTGTCAACCAGAAATATGAAATTATGGCATCAGTTATCTGCAGTCCACAAGGGATAAAGCCTTTGCCAACAGGAATTCCTGATAATTCAGTTATACTTTGTCGGACATTGACTTCCTGGGCGTCCAGCTGTCTACTTATCAGTACAAGAAAAAAGGTTGACAAAAATGAGCGGACTTCAATAGCTAAATTATCTGGAAAAATCTTATGTTTTAGTCACTTTTCTAAATACAGGGAGGTTTTTATGAAAGGCGTTTTTTTTATCTTAATGCTCTTTTTGGCAATCTGTTCTGCCTATGCCGAATGGACCATTGTGGCATCCTATCCCATCAGCGGCAAAGCTTCCGGAATGGCTTCTGACGGGACTTATCTTTACTATGGCATCTACGGCGCGGACGGAGGCAGGGTCTATCGCTTCAATCCAGCTACCGCAGAGGAAACTCTGCTCTTTAACAATCCCACCATCAATGACAGCTACGGGATGACTTATGACGGGCAGTATCTCTGGATTACGGATCACACGACTTCCAGCGCTACTCCTGCCTATGCTCTGCAGCTTGATTTTACGGGGACGGTGATTTCGCAATTCAATCTGCCGGACCACTATATGTCCGGAATCGCCTATGATAATGGCAACTTTTGGGTGATGACCTATTATCCGGACCCGGGCACAGTTTATAAAATGACTCCCACGGGAACCATTTTGCAGCAGTTTACCCCGCCTAATAATCAGCCCTGGGATATCTGCAAAGAGGGAGACAACCTCTGGATTGTGGATTACAATGCCTACACCATTCACAAGGTCAGCCAGACCGGAACAGTTTTGGAAACTCAGTCCTCTGAAATTCAGCGTCCGGCCGGCATCACCTATGACGGGCAGTATATGTGGTATGTGGCAGGCGCTCTGGGCGCTCCCAGCACGCTTTACAAGGTCAGTCTGACCGGTGGAGGAACGCCGGAAATTAATGTCTCTTTCGATGAATATGACTTTGGCAATGTGGTGATAGACGGCACTGCGACAGCCGATATCACCATCTCCAATTCCGGAACCGGCGACCTTATCCTGAATAATATTTCCTTTCTGTCCAACCTGTTCAGCACCAACGCCGTTTTACCAGACACCCTCTCTCAGAACGAAAGCAGAGTGATCACCATAACTTACAATCCGCTGGGCTGGGGTGAAATTGACGATGTGATGACCATCCATTCCAATGACCCCATCACGCCAGCCAAAACAGTCAATCTGACCGGCTACGGCGCTTACCCCACCGCCCATATCAACGTTGCACCGATTGACCTGGATTACGGCACAGTCAGAATCAATGCTGATACAGGCAGATTCTTCACTCTGAGCAACCAGGGACTGACCAATCTCTCGGTCAGCGGTATCAGTTTTTCGCATCCGGATTTCCATATCGACGGCTCAATCCAATTTCCTATTAACCTTGCAGTCAGAGAAGAATATGACCTTAGAATCTGGTTTTCCCCTAGCACGGCGGGGCAGATAGTTTCCACCGCAGCTCTCAGCAGTAACGACACAACCACTCCAATGTACGTAGTCACGCTGTCCGGCTCGGGAGAAACAGTCAATCTCGCCATGGGAACGCAAATCTGGGAATATCAGGCGTTGCCCGGCAGCTTTACCAATATCCGCGCCATCAAACCTATCTCAGACATCTGGGGTAACGGACTGGATGATGTTATCGTCTGTGGAGAGGATTATCACATCAGAGCCCTGAATGGTAACTCCAACGGAACTGCAGACGTCATCTGGGACCAGTATATCTATTCCGGCGTAGTTTATTCTTATAGAGGACTTTCCATCAGCAGTGACCTCAACGGCGACGAAGTTCAGGATGTCGTGGTCGGCACCACAGGCGGAGACCGCTCTGTGCGAGCCTATTCAGGCAAGACAGGCGCTCTGCTCTGGCAATTCCAGACCAATCTTTACGGCAACGGCGGCGCAGTCTATCAGGTGGACGCACGGCGTGATTTTAACGGGGACGGGATTCCCGATGTGCTTGCTGCTACAGGAGATGACACCAATGATATGGGTCCGAAGAGAATATTCCTGATCAATGGCGCCACGGGCTTGATGATCTGGGAGCGTTATGCTCTGGGACCGGCTTTCTCAGTCATCAGCGTGGCGGATTTTACGGGTGACGGAATTCCTGATGCTATTGCCGGAGCTTCCAATGAAGCGGAAACTCAGGCTTATGTGCATGGCATCAATGGCGCTACGGGAGCAGTTGAATGGACAGTGCAGCCCGCAGGAAGCTCTGTCTGGGCTTTGGCACAGATTGATGATATCAACAATGACACGATACCTGATGTCATAGTTGGCTCCTTTATGGGCGGCGGTAATTACTATGCACTGAATGCCGTCACGGGCGGAACTCTCTGGTCCGGCTCGACGGGAGCATCTTTGGTGATGCAGTTCGAGGTTTTGGGAGATGTCAACAACGACGGATTCAATGATATTGCCATCGGACATGTCTCTCCGCACGCAGTTGTCGTCAGCGGTCTGACAGGTCAATACATCTGGTCTCAAACTACTGCAGACAACGCCTGGTATCTTGCCAACGGAGGAGACCTCACCGGCAACGGCATCAACGACCTGATGGTCGGAACCCTCTATGTCAGCAACGCTGCCTATTTTATGGACAGCACGGATGGAGACATCCTTAATACCATCTGGACCGGCACTCCGGTTGACGCTATCGGCAGCATTCCTGACCAGACTGGCGACAATTCCCGAGAAATGATTGTGGGCGGCAGAAACGGCTCTATCCGCTGCTATTCAGGCGGACCGGTCACTGCGCCAGACCCGGGATTCATCACAGGCACTGTCACTGTGGATGGAGGACCCAGTCTTGTTACAGATGTCGTGGTAACAGCAGGCAACGCAAGCGTCAGTCCTGATACAGGCGGCAACTATTTTCTGGCGGTGGTTCCCGGCACTTATACAGTTACAGCAACTCTGCCCGGCTACATTGCAGATCCGGTTGCCAATGTTACTGTCAGTGTAGGGGTTACAACTCCTGATATTGATTTTGATCTGCAGCTTCTGCCCTTGCAACCGCCTCTGAATCTGACCGTCAATGCAGCCACCGGTGTGCTCAATTGGCAGCTTCCTGTCTCCTCTCATCAGTATTATCCGGATAGCTACAACGTCTATCTGGATAACGTTTTGGCTGGCAATACGGCAGATCTGACCTGGACTTATACAGGTCTGGTAGTCAATACAACTTATCTGGCAGGTGTGGCAGGAGTATATCCCACCGGCGAATCTCAAGTTGTCACACTGGAATTTACTTATACAGGTGTCGGGACTGATGAGCCCGTCCCCTTGGTCACAAAACTGTTCGGAAACTATCCCAATCCCTTCAATCCGGAAACCGCCATCCCCTTCTCTCTGGCAAAGCGCTCAGACGTAACTATAGACATTTACAACGTCAAAGGCGAAAGAGTGAAAAGGCTGGTGGACTCTGACCTGGACAAGGGAGAATATTTCCGCACCTGGAACGGTACAAATGATTCAGGCAGAAGCCAGGCAAGCGGCATCTATTTCTACAGATTCGTCACAGAAGGCTACAGCGAAACAGGCAAAATGCTGCTCCTGAAATAGGGTAAACCTTTTCTGATTATTTAAGAAAAATAGATTAAGACAAGGATGAAATTCCTTGACACGAAAATGCATTAAGGATTATATTGCATTCGGCTTAAAAGAATCGAGAGCAGAGATTTGATAAACTAAAAGCTCATTCTGTTTGACGACCCGTTGATTATAAGAATTTGATGTTTTGGCACAGTGACCGGAACGTCAGGATAAAAATAATATAGAGGGGAGTTTATTATGAAAAAGCTTAGTCTGGCAATATTTATGGTCACCATCACAGTTCTTCTGTGCGGAGCACCGGTTTCGTCAGAAGAAGCAATTGAAGTCGGGCAGAAATGGCTGCGTCATGTCAATCCCGGCAGACAAGCCATCCAGTTTGAACCAATCCAAACCATCACAAAGAATGACATTCCTCTGATTCACATCCTGCCCTT
>JAWOHU010000078.1:0-4043 GCA_046485025.1 Cloacimonadaceae bacterium (SeqCode)
GACAGCATGGACATCATTTTTGACGCTCCTCCGCCTCCGCCTCTGGGTTCGATTTCAGGACACGTTATCGGTCTGCCGCCTAATAACAATATGATGGCGACGGTCGGACTGGTGAGCTTGGACGATTTGACCACTCCGCTGCCCGGCTTGACAGGACACGTGGGCTGGAGCGGATTCTATGTGATCAGAAATATCCCGGTCGGTACCTACAAAGCCTGTTTCCTTGGTCAAGACGGACTTCCCGTCGCTTATTCCGAGCCGGTGACAGTGCTTGCCTTTGAGATGATTCAGAATGTCGATATCATTCTCGGCACCTACACAGCTTACAGCATTTCCGGTTCAGTATTCAACTCTCTGAACGAACCTGTAACGCAAGGCGTGGTTGAGCTCAGAAGCGTGCCCAATCCCTCTCAGCCCAATATGAATCATATGCACAGAGTGACGCAGATTGATTCCCTGGGAAATTATGCTTTCACCAATGTCCCCGCCGGACAGTATATCGTGGCGGTCTGGACTCAGCTTTCCCCGGTGGTGTTTTATCCCTCCACCTTTGATATCACTCAGGCAACACCTGTTGTAGTAACAGACGCAGACCTGACCGGAATCAATGTCACCCTGCCCGTGGTGCAGACTTATACCATCAGCGGATATGTCAAAGACGAAGCCACGGAAGCGCCTCTGGCAGGCATCAAGGTCAGAACCGACAGAATGGGATTTCATCACTTCCCGATGCAGCACCCGATGTTCAATAACGAACTGACCGCCATCACAGACGCCGCAGGCTTCTACAGCATCACAGCGCCTTTCGGCAGATACACTCTGGCGGCAATCGATACCACACATTTCTATCGCATTCAATGGTATGACCACGCTTTCCTGCCCTTCCAGGCGGATGTGATTGTGCTCAATCAGGACTTCACAAATGTCAATTTTGACCTGTATCCGAGACTGGACAGCCTGCAGTGCAGCGTCAGCGGCGTCATCACCGAAAACGGCGAGCCCGTGACCTATCCCGTGACTGTCGTGGCAGTATCCAGTGATGAAGACTGGGAGGAATCCACCATCTCCAACGCTGACGGCAGCTACACCATCAGCAATATCAGACCCGGTCACTATTATATCGTGGCTTATTCATTATATGCTCCGCCGACTTACTACAACAATGTTCTGGATTGGCAGGATGCAGACCTGGTAACGGTTTATGGAGCTATCGGCAACATCAACTTCAACCTGGTTAATACCGATGCGGACGGTCCCAGTAACCTGAGCGGCGTCATTACGGACAGCTCCAATCAGGCTCTGAGCAACGTTATCGTGCTGCTTGCCAACAGCCAGAATCAGCTCATCGGCTTTGCCAGAACAGACAGCGAAGGCAATTACTACATCAGCAACGTGCCCACAGACAGCTACACTGTTTCCGCCGTCAAATTGGGCTTTGCCACAGCCACGCAGGACGTCTATCTGATTGGTAATGACTATCTGAATCTGAGCCTGATGGCTCCCACTGCCAATGACGATTCTGTCGTTCCGGCGCTGGTCAGCAAAGTCAGTAACTATCCCAATCCTTTCAATCCGAATACGACGATTTCCCTGGCTCTGGCCAAGGATTCCAACGTCACAGTAAAAATCTATAACGTCAAAGGACAAGTCATCAAAAACCTGTTGGACAGCAAAGTTAAAGCCGGCAGCCACACCCTGCAATGGGATGGCACCGACGACAACGGCAGCCCTGTCAGCAGCGGCATCTATATGGTAAAACTTCAGGGCGAAGGATTTGCCACCAGCCGCAAAATGACTTTAATGAAATAATCTCACTCTAATCCATATAACTCCTTCTTTCAGGCTTTGGCAGGGAAGAGGGAGTTTTTTTTAGGTTGACATTTATGACAGTTTCAATAAACAAAAATCAAGAAAGAATCCGGAAGTAATCAAGATGAAATTCAGCGCCGAAATTCTGACCAAGTGCAAACAGATTGCCGTGCTCAAGACCGGTCCCAAGGTTGTCACAACAGTGATTGAGAGCCCTGATGGCAAGAGATTTGTCAGCAAGAAATTCCATCCCGAATATGCCTCCGAAGCGCGCACCGAATATCTGTTTCTGCAGGCTGTGAAAGGTGAGAACATCATCAGAGCGCTGGATTTTGTGGCGTCTGAAAGCCCCGTCATAATAATGGAATACGTGGAAGGGAAGCCGCTGAGCCAGGATTCTTTCAAAAATAAAAAAGAGCAGGAGCAGTGCTTTGCCAGGCTGGCACAGACTCTGGCAGTTATTCACAACTATGGCATCTGCAGCAATGACATCAAGCCGGAAAATATTCTGGTGGAGAACAATAAGGCGTTCCTGATTGACTTCGGACTGGCGACCGTGAATCTGTTCTTTGAGCGCAAGTTCCGAGGGACGCCGGCTTTTGCAGCGCCGGAGAAACATCTGCATCAGACCAATCATTTTGCCGCTGACGTTTTTTCCCTGGGGATGACGATGTTCTTTGTAAAAAACGGCAGAACCATTCTGGACATCACGGGTGAACAGGAATACCGTAAACTGATTAGCAGAGAAGAGCTGTGGCAGAAGCAGATTGAAATATTGGAAAGCGATAGCCTGATTCAGTCCATGCTCAGCTACAATCCGGGTAAGCGTCCGCAGGCTATTGAAGCGGCTCTGGCTTTGGCTGCACGCAACAAGCTTAAACTGGAATCAGCTGACAAAACTATCATTGACAGCCATGTCTTCAAAGTCCAGATGGCAGGCGTGGAGAAGCTCTGGAAGCGTAAAAGCCTCTGCTGTGACTATACGGATGAGCCGAAAATCATAGAAAATCTGCTCTCGCTCTGGGCGGAAAGCGAAGGCAGGAAATTGCTGATTCTGGATGAGGGTTTCTTCATCTCGCAGCCGGAGGAGTTTTTCCACTCCTTTCCTTTCGGCTACAGGGAGAAAAACATCTACCAGCCGCACTTTATTGAATGGCTGGAAGAGCAGCCCCTCGCTATTCTGCTCAGACGCAACAAGGAACTGAATCCCACCAGTTTCTTTGATGAAATCCAAAAACGGACTACTGCCATGCAACTCTGGATGGGCACCGAGAGTGACGTCAAGCCGGTCGGAATACAGGAAATTCAGGATTTGCTGCTGCAGATTCCCCAGCTCGATATTGAAAAAAACAATCTGCGTAAATTGATTAAATCCGCCAAGCCATTCTATGTCAGGCTCTTGCTGTTGGGCTTTCTGAGCCCTGAAAAACCGCTGCTGGCACAGAATGAACTGTCGCAGTTTCTTGCCTGGATAAAGATTTCGCTGCCTCTGGCTTTGGTGGAGAAAATCTGGGAAAACTGGCATATCCTGGTGCAGGACGGGCTGCTGAACCGTAAAATCATCTTTGAAAGCAACGCCATCCGCTGTGACGCCAAGAATGACTGCTCAGAACAACCCAGCCGGGAAGTGATGCAAAAAGTCACTGACTATGCCCTCAAATCCGGCTTCCATAATATCGCAGGAGAAATCTATCACCTTACGGGTGACAGTGAAAAGGCTCTGGATAGCTGGACCGGATATGTGGACGATTTGATTAAAAAAGAGTATTTCCTGTCTGCTTATGAGTTCATCGGTCAGCTCAAAAAACGCAGTAAAACGCTGTCCTTCGAACTGCAAAAAAAGGAAGCTTTCTTAGCCAGAATCTGCGGACATTTTGAGCTTTCCAACCGGATGTATGAAGTCCTGATTGCAGAGAGTGAAGGCTTGCTGAAGGCTGTCCTGTCGGTGGACAGAGCCATTGTTCTGCAAGCGCTGAAACGTTATGAGGAAGCGATTGATTCATATAAAAATGCGATTGAACTATTCCGCATCCATAAAGACCAGAAAAGCCTGTTCCGGGCTATGAATAACTTGGGAGTGGTTTACTTTGGTCTGCAGAGATACACTGACGCGGAACAGATTTTCAACGATGTTCTGAATGAAGCCAGACGCCAGGATAATATTCAGTTTGAAGCTATCTCATATCTGAATCTGAGCGATGTCCAGCTTAAGCGCTGTGAATGGAAACGCGCCA
>JAWOHU010000152.1:0-5419 GCA_046485025.1 Cloacimonadaceae bacterium (SeqCode)
CTGGCAGCAGGATTTCTGAGACCAGGACAATCTGATGATATAATTGACGGAATCCTGGCTCAGGGCTTTGCAGAACTGAAAAATTCCAACCCGGATTACTATCCTGAAGTCTTTATCATCATGGGCAATGACGATCCCCGCATTGATGAAAAACTGCTGTTGGACTACGATGAGCAAGGGCTCTGGCATTACATCAATCAGAAACATTATAAGTTCAAAGACATGGACGTTTTCGGCTACTGCTATGTGCCGCCCACGCCTTTTCTACTCAAGGATTGGGAGCGTTATGACGTTTCCCGTTTTGTGGATGTGGGTTGTGTCGCGCCTGAGGAAGGACAGCACACCACCTCCTATTCTTTGTCTGAAGTCGAGCATCGCACCATCTGGGAAGATTTGCTGGAACTGACAGATGGCTTTGACTTATCCAAAGCAATTTTGCTGTTTCACGCTCCGCCCTATCAGACTGGTTTGGATAGAGCCGCTCTGGATGGTAAAATGGTGGACCACGTCCCTCTGGATGTGCATGTCGGCAGCATCGCCATCAAGCGTTTTATTGAAGAAAAACAGCCGCTTATCACTCTGCACGGGCACATTCACGAATCCTTCAGCATCACAGGTGTCTGGAAAGAACAAATTGCCAACACCACCTGCCTCTCTGCAGCCGGTATCGGCAAACCTCTCACTCTCGTAAAATTTGACCCTGACAATCCCACTGCAGCCACCCGGTTAGAACTACTCTAAATTAATTATTGTCATTCCTGCGCAAGCAGGAATCTTGTCGCGTAGTCATCTGCTCTAAACGGGGATATTTATCCCCGTTTCTCTAATTCAGCAGAGACCATTCCCGGAGTTCAAATTGCCCTTCGTAACCTAATGAGGTATGGTATGTATCAGGGCAATTCGGACTTCGGGAAATGAGTATCGTGTCACCCCTCCGGGGTTAAAATCCTTTTTTGTCTCTTTACTGGGGTTTACACCCCAGCCTATGATTTGTCACCTCTTCGAGGTTTTATCACAGATTTATCATTTCGTGTATTTCGTTCATTTGGTGTATTTCGTGTTCCAATCAGAAAAACAGCATGAATGCGGAACTGCAAACTCCGGCGCAGCTTTCCACTGTTTCACTTTTCCACTGTTCCACTTTCAAAATACTGAATATATTTCTTGACACGGAAATTACTCTCCTGTAATTATGTAACTTAGATATTCCACATGCTTTGACAAGCGGGGAGGATACTATGAAAAGAACTTTGCTTGCTTTTATTTTGGTCGTCCTCTGTCTTGGACTTTATGCCCAATGGAGCACAAACGCAGCCAACCCGACTCAAATTTGTAACTTAACCAGCGCCCAGGTCATGCCCAAAACTGCAGTTTCCTGCGGAGGCGTCACCTGGATAGCCTGGATGGACAACACCACCGGCAACTACAATACATATCTGCAGAGGCTTGACATCAACGGAGTAGCACAATGGACAAATCCCGTTCTGGTCAGCAGCCACACCACCATGACCTGGCTCACGGAATGGGATATGAGCTGTGATGCCGCCTGCAACGCAGTGCTGGTCTTTCAGGACATCCGGCTGGGCACCAACAACGTCGTAGCCTACAAAGTCTCTCCCCAGGGCGATTTTCTCTGGGGTCAGAGCGGAATCATGCTCTCCGATGACACCAGTGACGTTTACATCAATATGTCTCCCACCGTGCTCTGTTTGTCCGGCGGCAGAACTGTCGCAGCCTGGCAGAGAATGGGCACTGCAACCACCATAGTCATGCAGAGCATTTCCGCCACAGGAACTCTGGAATGGGGTACGGAGGGAATTACACTTTTTCCTGATACCGGAAGCTACACCTGGCCTCAACTGCTGGAATCCGCGGATGATAATATCCTGCTCAAATTCTATGAAGACACAGGTCCCTTCTGGGCTCCGACCCGAAAGATATTGGTCCAGAAATTCAGTCCCGCCGGCATGCCTTTGTGGGCAAATCCGACCTATATTCAGAACCTGGGAGGCATCAGCGCCTGGAACCAATGGCTGAGCCTGAGTTCCGACGGCATGGGCGGAATGATTCTCTGCTGGCACGACGACCGCAACCAGGAAAACATCTCCTATTCCTACATTCAGCGCGTTTTGGTCAATGGCACCCTGACCATGCCTGCCAACGGAGTTCTCGTTTCCACCGAGACCGGCTTTCACCAATTCTATCCCAAACTCGCCTTCGATCCAGTCCTGAATGAAGCTTACGTCTTCTGGAACCGCGTCAACGGCGGCCAGAGCATGTGGGGTCTGCAGATGCAGAAATTCACTCTGGACGGTACCAGGCAATGGGTTGAGCAGGGCCTGCCCATCGTTACTCTGGATAATTTTCCGACCTATCCCATCTGCGCCTTTAATATGGACACGGGCGTCGCCATGGTTTATTCCATAGGGCCAATTTCAGGCAACGACCAAATCACCAACCTGAAAGCTTTCTGCGCAAATCCGGAAGGTCTGTCTGTCTGGAACGGCGGCCTGGGCTGGATAGCCACCACCAATACCAATAAACTGCACTATGACAATGCCTTATACCTGAACCAGTGGGGCGTGGTCGTCTGGGAAGAAGGCAACGGGCCTTCCAATATTTGCGCCATGCGGCTCAACTACGACGGCTCGCTGGGCATGCTGGAACCCTCTCCCTACGGCCTTATAGCTGAAGTGGTGGAATATAACAACGTCCTGCTGACCTGGAATTTTCCTGAAGTGGCAGTCAACCCCATCGGCTTCAAAGTCTATCGCAATGACGTTTTCTATCATTTGGTGGCAGGCAGCGACACGTATCAGGACTACATCACCAATCTGGGACCGGGTGAATGGAGCTTCTATGTCACTGCCCTGTATGAAGATAATGCGGAATCCCCACCCTCCAATACCGTTCTGGTCAACATCACCGGCACCCAGGAAGAACTGATTTTGCCCACGACCCTGACTGTCTCTGCCCATCCCAATCCCTTCCAAAACGGGGTAAATCTGCTTATTAAGGGCAGCAAAGACAACGGCAGGACATCCGTTAACATCTATAACCTCAAAGGGCAACTGGTGCGCCAAATCAATCTGACCGGAAAAACCGAACTGAACTGGCTCTGGGACGGCACTGACAGCTCCCGTGCACCTGTCAGCCCCGGCCTCTATCTGCTCAAAGTTTCTTCCGGACAACAGCAGCTTACAACCAAACTGCTCAAACTCTAACCCCCTCACATATTATAAGATATAAAGGCAGACGGAACTTGGTTTCCGCCTGCCTTTCGTTTTAGCGGCTGCAAATCCGGCAGTCTTAAACCCTATCTTGTTCCTTAACACCAAAAGCAGATCAAAAGCATATCAAATGTATATCAAATGTATATCAAATGTATGCAAAAACACATTTAACATACTTTAGATATACTTTTGCCATATATTTAGTCAAGATTGACTAAAGGGAGTGGAAAAAGTGGAAAAGTGGAAAGGTGGAAAAGTGAGTTTGGAGTTCAAACGCAGCGTCACTGTCAGTGGGTCATCCTAGTTTTTGCGTTTGGACTTCAAACCAAGCTTCAGAACTGGGGCGCAAACATTATTAAAGTCCAAAGCCCAGAGGGTAAGCTGCCATTTTTACACTTCGCCGGCTTTGAACTCCGGAAACCAACAAACTCAGACTTCTGACTTTGGAAAACCAAAGCGATATTAAAATCATATGGAAATATATCCATTTGATATGGAGACAACTTTGATTGGCAAAGCACAAATATACTTAATTATATGTCGGATAGAGAGATAGATATTCTGAATAAATTGGCTTCAGGTTTGCTTATTAGAGGGGTAGAACATATTTTGGGGAGGCCAAAATGAAAAGAGCAAGTTTTATCATTCTGCTACTAGCGGTTTGTATCGGTTTGGCGGCAAGCATGCCAAATAATATGGAGTCAGTGAGTTACAACGGTTCAGATAGAAACAGTTCCGGTCCTTATAATCTGATGGCTCAGATCATTGGCGTCAATGACGTTCTGCTGGTCTGGGAAAATCCTGTATATCTCAATCTGCCAATGGGTTACAGGATTTATTGCGACGGCTGTCTGGTGACCTTTATTTCCGGAGCCTACCTATCTGATTACCTGCTGGAAAACGTTTGTGACGGATGTCATCAGATATATGTAGCGGCGTATTATGATACCGGTTGTGAATCTCCACCCTCCAACATCATCGAAATCAACATCACTTCCAATGCCGATAACCATCTGTCCGCCAGTCAGATGGAACTGCTGATTTATCCCAATCCCAGCCGCGGAAGTGTTAATGTTGCACTTTCCGGGATGGAGAAAAACGAGCCGACCAGTATTGAAATCTATAATGTCAAAGGACAACTGGTCAGTAAAAACATTCCGACCCTGGACAGCAGATGGTTGTGGGACGGCAAAACTATTTCCGGAAACAGGGCAACTGAAGGCATCTATTTCGTGAAGGCGGCCAATTCACAAGGCATTGTAACTCAGAAACTTATTCTGGTCAGATAGGGTCTGGTTTCTCCTGAAAGCGCCGGGTTTGCAAGTCAAGCCCGGTTTTTTTTATTTTAAGCGGCTGGTGATGAAATCCACCATGAATTCAGGTTCGTAGCTCCTTTTTGACTGTCTGAGACCTTCGATGCCCATATCCTGTTCGCGGTTGATATAGATGTAGGTGCGCTGGAGATATTTCGCTGTCTCCCAGTTAATTATCTGGGCGCAGCCTTTGAGCGAGGGATCGAATTTTTCAAAGTGGATGGTGACCATATGCTCATTCTGAGGACTGAAGATGGACCAGGCGACAATCTCTTTATCCACAACGATTTTCAGTCCGTCCAGAGGCAGGTCGTCCCAAAGTTTGAATGCGTTTTTAATAGCTCTGTATTCTATTGTGAGACTGATGGACCTGATGTTGCGGTCGGTCTGCCAGTGTTTATAGTGGTCAAGAATGGCGTCCATATCAGCTTTGACGATATTCTGGACTTTGTAATGAGGATGCAGTTTTTTGAACTGAGCAATGAGGTTTTTCTTCTTTGCCAGCTTCTTGCCTGGGAGATTGACCAGTTTTTCGCTCAGATAGACATAGTCAGACCAGTCCTTGTGAATTCTGAAACGGAACAAGTCTTTGGCTTCGGGATGCTTTTCCAGCCATTCGGGAGGGAAGAGAATCATCTCGGTCTTGGGGTCGATTGCACGAAATTCAAGTACCAGTTCTGCCAGTTCTTTAGCTCCGAACTTGTAACAGAAAGGGAAGGCAAGATAGTGAAAGCGCGGGTTGTAGATGACATAAGCGCCTTTCCAGATGAAGTATTGCAGTTTGTAGAGCTGTCCCCAGGTGAAGAGATTGCTGAGGTTCAGGTCGCAAGCCTGTTTGGGAAAGGCTTTGAGGCAATCCATAATCATAGGCGC
>JAWOHU010000218.1:0-12017 GCA_046485025.1 Cloacimonadaceae bacterium (SeqCode)
TACAAATCCCTGACCGAAGGCCAGGTTGTCGAATTCACCATTGAAGAAGGTCCGAAAGGTTTGCAGGCGGGAGATGTGCAGACGATCTTCTCCCGCGTCAGGGCGCCACCGCCGCCCTTGATGAGGTGCAGGTGCTTGGTGGATTCGTCGGCGCCGTCGATATAGACGGACAGCTCGGATACGCTGTTGAGGTCCAGTACCGGGATGCCGTGGCCCTTGAGGCGTTCGGCACTGGCGTTGGAACTGGCCACGGTGCCCTCGATCCTGCCCTTGATGCGCGCCAGGGCGTCGATGAACATATTGGCGGTGGAGCCGGTGCCCACGCCGATGATGCTACCGGCCTCCACGTATTCCAGGGCCGCCTCGGCCACCTGCTTCTTCAGTTCATCCTGGTTCATTGTGTGTTCTCCTTTGGCAATGGCGGGATAATACCGCATATGCTACTTTTGCCGCCATGCCGGAACGTTACCTGAAAATGATCCTCAATTCCCGCGTCTACGACGTGGCCCGGGAAACCCCCCTCGATCCGGCCTGCAACCTCTCGCGCCGCCTGGGCAACCAGGTGTGGATGAAGCGCGAGGACCTGCAATCGGTATTCTCCTTCAAGCTTCGCGGCGCCTACAACAAGATCTCCGGCCTGCCGGAGGAGGCCCGGGCGGCGGGCATCGTGGCCGCCTCGGCGGGCAATCATGCCCAGGGGGTGGCCCTGAGCGCCCAACGGCTGGGCCTCAAGGCCACCATCGTCATGCCCCATACCACGCCCCCCATCAAGGTGGCGGCGGTGCGTCAGCTCGGCGCCCGGGTGGTGCTGCACGGCAATGCCTACGACGAGGCCTATGCCCATGCGGTGGAACTGGCGGCGGACAAGGGCCTGACCTTCATCCATCCCTACGACGACCCCGAGGTGATCGCCGGCCAGGGCACCATCGCCATGGAGATCCTGCGCCAGCACCGCGACGGCCTGCATGCGGTGTTCGTGCCCGTGGGCGGCGGCGGCCTGATTGCCGGCATCGCCGCCTACATCAAGCTGCTGCGCCCGGAGATCAAGGTGATCGGCGTGGAGCCCGAGGATGCGCCCAGCATGTACGAGGCGCTGCAGAAGGGCAGGCGCGTGGTACTGAAGGAGGTGGGCATCTTCGCCGATGGCGTCGCCGTGCGGCAGGTGGGCAAGGAACCCTTCCGTATTGCCCGCAAGCATGTGGACGAGGTCATCCTGGTGACCACCGACGAGCTGTGCGCCGCCACCAAGGACATCTTCGACGACAGGCTCATCTGGCCTTTGATGAACATCTCGGAAAACGTGATGCAGATTCAGAGAGCAATGGTCTCGCTCAAGAGAATCCTGGATCTCACCACCCTGACCACAGAGGATGAAATTCACACCGGTAAAGCGATTCCCACCTTTGAACATGAAATCAGGTTTGAGCATGTCTGGTTTGCCTACAAAGATGAGGACTGGGTGCTGAAAGATGTTTCCTTCACGATCCCCAAGGGGCATAAATTGGCTCTGGTGGGAGCTTCAGGCAGCGGCAAGACCACTTCCGTCAGTCTGCTCTGCGGTTTTTATCAGCCCCAGAAAGGGCAGATTCTGATTGACGGGGTGCCCTTAAACAATCTCAATCTTTATCTCTGGCGTGAGAAAATCGGGCTCATTCTGCAGGATATTTTCCTCTTTCCGGGTAACATTTTGGAAAACATCCGCGTCTATAATGACGAAATAGCCGTGGAAGATGTCAGAAACGCTATCAACATTGTACAGTTGGATGACTTTATCTCAAATCAGGCACTCGGAATTGAAACTGAACTGGCGGAACGCGGACAGAACATTTCCCAGGGAGAGAAACAACTGGTCAGCTTTGCCAGGGCCCTGGCCTTTGCACCGGAAATTATAATTATGGACGAAGCCACTGCCAGTATAGACCCACAGACGGAAGGACGCATTCAGGTCTCGATGGAACGGGTTCTGGCCAACAAGACTGCCGTGATTGTGGCGCACAGGCTGACTTCAGTGCTGGATGCCAGCCAGATATTACTCTTTAAAGACGGTGAAATCATCCATCGCGGCACTCATCAGCAGCTTATGCAAAGCAGTGAAGAATACAAACGCCTGGTCGAACTCCAGATGCTGCACACGCTGATGGATGAACCGAACAGCAGGGATTAGAGCATTATGAATTTTCATATTAAATGGATTATCAGGCAATGGATGGCGCAGAAGTGGTTTATCCTGATTATGATATTCTTCACTCTGCTCAGTTCGGCTGTCGCTATCGCCTATCCCTTCATTTTCAAGAAACTGATTGACCTGATGAGCGACATCCTGAAATTCCCTGCCAGCTATCCCAATCCCATGCAGCAGGTGAACAGAATTGTGATGATGTTTCTGGCAGTTGGTCTGGCACAGTTAATCGCAGGTTTTTATCCGTCATTCAGAGCTTTGATGAATGTCCGTTTTGAGCATTCTTTGCGGATGTTCTACTTCAGGCACATCATGAAAAAGGACTATGCCTTCTATCAGAAATTCCGCACCGGTGACATTGTAACACGTCTGACCGATGATTTGAGCGATTTCCCGAAGGTCGGCTGGTTCCTGTGTTCCGGGATTTTCAGAGCCTTTAATTCTTTCTCTATGATAGCCTTTTCACTGATTGTGATGTTCAGCCTGAACTGGCTTCTGACCCTGCTTTCCATAGCTTCGCTGCCATTTATGATGATAGTTTTCTATGTCACTTCAGATAAGCTATATCTCAATTTCGAAAAGAATCAGCAGGCTATCAGCAACATCAACAACCAGCTCGAAATGAGTTTCAGCGGCATCAGGATTATCAAAGCCTTTGTCAGCGAGGAAAAATACAACCGTTTCTTCCAGACTGCTTTATCCAAACGGTTCAAAACAGAGATGAGCGTGGTCAAACTCAATGCCATTCTGCATCTGATTTATGAATACATAGATTACTTAGCCCAGATAGGCGTGATTATTTTCGGTGGTTATATGGCTGTCAAAGGAACCATTACCATCGGAACTTTTTTCCTGTTTTACACATATCTTTCCATGATGATCTATCCGCTGCTGGATTTGCCACAACTCTTTGTTTCAGGCAAGCAGTGCTTCGTGAACATCGACCGTCTGGAGGAAATGAAGGACTATCCCGTCATCCATCCCCAGAATCAGTCTGGCGTCAAACTGGACAAGCTGCACAATATCAGCTTTGAAAAGGTGACTTTTACTTATCCCGATAAGGATAAACCAGTTATCAGCGACTGTAATTTTGAACTCAGGAGAGGCGAGAAAATGCTCATTCTGGGTTCCACGGGAGCCGGTAAAACCACTGTTTCCAACCTGCTGACGGCTATCCTCTATCCGACCCACGGACGCATTCTGGTGAACGGCAAACCGTTTGAAGAACTTGATATTGCACACTGGAGAAATCTGATTGGCTATGTGCCGCAGGAAGCTTTGCTCTTTACCGGAACCATTAAGGACAACATCAATTTTGCCTTAAGTGAAAACGCAACCCTGCCCTATGATGACGTGGTCAGGATTTCACAACTCAAGAGTGAATTGAGCAGTTTCCCTCAGGGTGATGCCACGCCTGTCGGGAACAAGGGTCTGACCGTTTCCGGCGGTCAGAAACAGCGGGTCACGATTGCCAGGGCCTTGATTAATCAGCCTCAACTGCTCATTCTGGATGATATTACAGCCGCTCTGGATGCTGAAAATGAGGAAAATCTTTGGCTTGAGCTCAAGCAGATCTTTATTGACATTACCTGCGTGGTGATCTCACACCGCCTGTCCACTCTGCGCTACATTGACTCGATTTTATACATTGATAAGGAAGGCAGATGCCATAAAGGCACGCATGACGAACTCATCTTTGCCCTGCCGGAATACCATGCCTTCATTCACGAGCATCTGAAAAAGTAATCACATCCTGGTAAACCAGTTCCAGAAGGTGCTCAGCAGCTCTGACACGGTTGTGCCGCTGCCTTCCATCATTGTCAGAAGATAGATAGCAAAAGAAATCACAAATATCAGCAGGACAACTAATCCGACCATGCATCCCGGCTGTCTGTGACCGCAGATTTCGCATTTGAGCATAGTGGCAGGGATTTCGCCTCCGCAATTGGGACAGCGTTTCAGATTCATGGGCTGGTGTGGAGCAGCGGGTCTTTCATGTTTCAGGTCTTTGGCCTGATATGGGGATGAGATGATAGTGGTTGGCTTGTCTACGGGTTTTTCAGAAAAAGGCTGTTCGTTTTCCTGACCAGCCTGCTTTTTCTTTTTTTGGATAGCTTTTTGAACCGACCGGAATACAAATATTATCAGCATTATATTAATCAGGCTGGGCAGAAATGAAGCAGAACCACGCATGTCAAACTCCCGTATCTTAATTTATGTCATACTATTTTAAATCCCTCTGCTTGTCAACAATCTGTTTTCCGGAGTTCGAAATTCCCTCGAAAACTTTGATGGTATGTTTCCTAATAGGTAATTTAGGACTTCGTAGAACCAACATATTTTCTACTTGTGCCGGAAACCACGAAGTCCGAATTGCCCTCTTTGTTTTGCTGCCTATTTTGAGCTTGGGTAGGGCAATTTGAACTCCGGGGATTCCTTACTTTCTCATTCCACCTTTCCTCTTTTCCACTCTTCTTTCATGCCAAAAACATCTATCACACAGGATACTCGCAACTTGAAGCCGGTTATCGGCTTTATCCTGCCTTTATCCTCTGTCCGGTATGACTTTGAGCTGAAAGAGCCGGAACTGGGACAGGAATCCTGTTCCGAGGTTCCAAACCAAACTTCCAAAATGTTTCATTGTTTCAAAAAAACAAGCATTTCCTATTCCTCTTTATATATTATACTTTCTATTTTACAGTATAAGAAAGAGGAAAAAAGCGAAACATTGAAACATCTGGGTTCTCTCATTCCACTCCAAACTGCTGATGAGAATATCTGATTGACAAAAATGACCTGGGAACTGAAAGTGCTTTTAATTGCAGGATAATCAGTTATAATATAAACAATAAACCTAATGGAGAAGAGATTATGGAAAACTACATTGTCCTTGAAACTTATGATAACGCCTTTGAAGCGGAACTTGCCAAAGGTCTGCTGGAGGAAAACGGTATTGTTGTAGAGCTCAAAAATGCCCTCATTAACAGCATCTACCCCACCTTTGCGGGTGATATGTATCATCTGGAGCTCTGCGTCGCTGTGGACCAATCTGAAGCTGCCAGACTGATTCTGGACACCTACACGGACGGTTTCACAACCCACAAGATTCTGCAGCAGGAAGGCGCTCTGCTGGAAGGTCACTTTCAGCTTACTTCCGGTCGGCACAGCAGCCGCTATATTGAAAAAATCCGCATTCTGCAGAACCCTGAACAGGCTTCCCTGCTGTGCAAAATGATAGCGGAAAGGCTTGCTGAACATGAATTTGATGCCGTGGCAGGACCTGCCTACGGAGGCATTGCTTTGGCTTTTGAAACAGCCAGACAACTGGGCAGCAGATTCCTCTTCGCTCAGCGCCAAGACGAGAAAATGACTGTACGCAGCGGCTTTGACCTGAGCGCAATCAAAAGCGTTGTCATCATAGAAGACATTGTTACCACTGGCGGCAGCGTCAAAGAAGTCATAGACTACTTCAAATCCGTAGATATCAATGTCGCAGCCATAGCGGCAATAGTGGACCGTTCCGGTGGAAAAGTTGATTTCGGCTGCGAATTCATCCCCTTGCTGACTCTGGACATTCCCAGTTGGGAAGCGGAGGAATGCCCTCTCTGTAAAAGCGGAACACCTCTTACCAAACCCGGAAGCAGTGATAAATAATGACCGATAAGCCTGTCCGTAAATCCAGAACCAAAGCACCTGTCGCCATAGACCACGTAGCTTATGATTACTTCGCACCCTATTATGACAACTACATGCGGCACGTGGATTATGACTCCTGGACGGAAAAAATCCTGTCCATGTACACTCAGCATACGTCCCGACCTCTGAAAGACATTCTGGAACTTGCCTGCGGGACTGCCAATATCTCTGAACGTCTGATTGGCAAAGGCTATAACGTCACAGCTTCAGACCGCTCTCCGGAGATGCTCAAATATGCGGAACATAAAGTTCATAAACCCAATCTCCTGCAGGCTGAGATGACAGATGCTTTGCCCTCACATGCTTTTGACCTGGTCATATTGGTCTTTGACAGCATCAATTATTTGCTGGAAACAGCTCAGGTCAGCACAATGCTGGTGAATGTCAGCACTGCTCTGAGGGATAAGGGTCTCTTTATCTTTGACATTTCCACCCATCGCAACAGCGCTGAGCACTTCAACAGATATATCAATATCGATGAAGATAAAGACCACGTCCTGATTCACAAGGCGGATTTTGACCCTGAACTGAGACTGCAAAAGACCCGCCTGACTATCTTCAAACGCAGTGACAATCACTATATGCGGATGGATGAAGAACATCTGCAGCGCGTCTATCACGTCCAGGAACTGCTGCAGTTTATTGAAGACAGCCCTCTGGAAAGTGTCGGACTCTACTCTCTGGTCTATGATAAAAACCTGCTTAGAACCAATACCAGAAAGCTTGACCATCAGTATTCCCGCCTGTTTTTTGTGCTTAAAAAAGGTTAGAATGCGCTCTCCAACTCAGCTGCTCTATCAGAATGAAGCTGCTCTGCATAAGCGCTGTAAACTCGTTGCCGGAGTGGATGAAGCAGGCAGAGGTCCAATTGCCGGACCTGTAGTTGTGGCAGCTGTAATCTTAAATTCACAAGACCAGATAGACGGAATCAATGATTCCAAACAGCTTTCTGCTAAAAAGAGAGAACAACTTTTTGACATTATCACTGAAAAGGCTATGGCATATTCAATCATAGAAATATCGCACCAGAGAATTGATGAAATAAACATCCTGCAGGCTGTTCTGGAAGGTATGCGTCAGGCTGTGGAGTCTCTCTCAGAAAGACCTGGACTTTGTCTGATAGACGGCAACAAGCTTCCTTGTGGACTTAAAGTCAAAGCCAGAGCCTGCATCAAAGGTGACGCCACTTATGCTTCCATCGCGGCTGCGTCCATTCTGGCAAAGGTACACAGAGACAGGATTATGCGCGCTCATGATATTTCCTATCCTGTTTATGGTTTTTCCAGGCATAAGGGCTATCCCACTGTTCAGCACCTTCAGGCGCTGCGTGAATATGGTCCCTGCCCTATCCACAGGCTGAGTTATGCGCCTTTGAAACAGCTTGAACTGGCTCTGAAATAGAAAATTAAAAGGACTGATTTATGGCTATAGTTCCACGCGGAGAAAGACTTGTCATCGCCATTACAGGTAAACGCAATGCAGGCAAATCTTCTTTAATAAATGCACTGACCGGACAGGAGATTGCCATTGTATCTGAAGTCGCAGGTACGACCACCGATCCTGTTGCCAAACACTATGAGCTGATTCCCATCGGACCCGTCACTTTCTTTGACACAGCCGGCATTGACGATGTGGGCGAGCTGGGTCAGAAAAGAATAAGAGCCACCCGTCAGATTCTTTACAGAGCAGATATTGCCATCCTCGTCATCGGAACCAAAGAGATTAATGCCACTGAAAAGAAATTGATTCATGAAATCCTGGAACTCAAAATCCCGCTGCTGATCGTATTTAACAAGTCTGACCTCTATAAGCCTGCCACTGAATCACTTGATTTTATCAGGAAATATAATATTAATTACTGCACTGTTTCTGCTGCTACAGGAGACGGAATTGAGCAATGTAAGGATTTGATAAAATCGCTCACTCCTCATTTGCTGATTCAGGAACGCCCCCTGGTGGGAGATTTGATCAAATCCGGCAATCACATCATTCTGGTTACCCCAATTGACACTTCCGCCCCCAAAGGCAGGATGATTCTGCCGCAGATGCAGGTCCTGAGAGACCTTCTGGACTATAATGCCGTGGTGACTTTTACCAGAGAAATGGAGCTGAAAATCGCTCTGGAGAGCCTTAAAAATCCGCCTGACCTGGTTATAACAGATTCACAGGCTATTCAGTTAGTGGCTGAAATCATTCCTGATGCTGTGCTGCTGACTACTTTTTCCATCCTCTTTGCGCGTTATAAAGGCGAACTCCAGACTCTGCTGAACGGCGCCAGAAAGATAGATGAACTCAAGGACGGAGACAAAATACTGATTGCGGAATCCTGCTCTCATCACGTGCAGTGCGATGATATCGGGAGATTTAAGCTTCCCAACTGGCTCAATCAGTTTACCCAGAAGAAGCTGATTTATGAAGTCTTTGCGGGACATGACTTTCCGGATAATCTGGAAGAATTTGCTCTGGCTATTCATTGCGGCGCTTGTATGATAAATCCGATGGAAATGACCCGCCGCATACACGAATGCGAAAGACGCGGAGTGCCGATAACCAATTACGGCATGACGATTTCCAAGGTTCAGGGTCTGCTGGAACGCGTGGTCAGGGTCTTTGGCATCTGATTTATCTGACTTGAATATCATCCTTGACAAAGTATGCAATTATTGATTATGGAATAATACAAAAGAAAAGGAAGATGCATTGTATAGAACAGCCGTTGTTCAGCTCAAATCGGAACTGCTGCAGGTTGATGCCAACCTGGAAAAGATAGAAGCGCTCTGCAAAGGTGTTTCTGCTGACCTGATTGTTCTGCCGGAACTGGTCACCAGCGGCTATGTCTTTCAGACCAAAGCTGAACTGGAAACGGTTTGTGATACTGTGCCCAAGGGTAAATCATTTCAGTTCATAATGAAACTGGCTGAGCAAATGAATTCATCAATCGTTTACGGATTTCCTGAACAAGCCGATGGCAAAATCTACAATTCTGCTGCTCTGGTCAATCCTGACGGCAGTTATTATATCTACAGAAAGACACATTTGTTTTATAGAGAAAAGCTGTTTTTCTCACCCAGCGAAACCGGTTTGTTTGTTTGTGAGGCTAAGGGCGGCGTCAGAATCGGTATGATGATCTGCTTTGACTGGCAGTTCCCTGAAGCAGCAAGGGTTTTAGCTTTGAACGGAGCGCAAATCATCTGCCATCCATCCAATTTAGTCCTGCCCTGGTGCCAGCAGGCAATGCTGACCAGGTCTCTGGAGAACAGGGTTTTCAGCATCACAGCCAACCGCATCGGGTCTGAAAGCAATGGGGAAATCAGTATGAGTTTCACGGGGCAAAGCCAGATTACCAGCACCAAAGGAGATATTCTTATCAGGTTGAGTGATGATCAAGAAGAAGTCGGAATTGTCGAAATCGAGCCTGAACTGGCTCTGGATAAGTCGGTTACGGATATGAATGATGCCTTCGGAGACAGGCGTCCTGCTTTTTATGCAGATATTGCCAAACCAAAATAGCCCTTACAATATTAAAGTATAACATCATATGACTAAAGATAAGAAATTGATCATAAAAGAGATAAAAAACCTAAAAAAAGAGATCGAACGGCATAATGTCCTCTACTTTGAATTTGCCAATCCCTCTATCAGTGACTATGATTATGACCAGTTCGTGAACCGTCTGAAGCAGCTCATAGCAGAAAATCCTGATCTGGCAGCAGAGGATTTACCCGTTCAGAAAGTAGGTAGCGACCTCACTCCTGCCTCCAAAACCATTCCACATAAGCAGCGCATGTTCAGTCTGGACAATGCCTATTCCCTGAGTGAAGTGGAAGAATTTCTGACTAAGCTTGAAAAAGAGCTGGGCAGCTTTCCCAAAGTCACTCTGGAACACAAGATAGACGGCTTCAGCATCAACCTCTTCTACGACAAAGGACTCCTGCAGTATGCCACAACCCGCGGCGACGGATATGAAGGCGAAGTGGTTACAGCCAATGTCAGGACCATAAAATCAATTCCGGAGCAGATTTATTACACAGGCAGCATCGAAATCAGAGGTGAGATTTTCTACCCGCTGGCAGTATTTCAAGCTCTCAATAAAGAACGTGAAGAGAAAGGCGAGAAACTCTTTGCCAATCCTCGCAATGCCGCTGCCGGAACCATTAAACTCAAGGACAGGGAGATTGTGGCTCAGCGCCAGCTCCAGGCTGTTTTGTATGCTGTGGGATACTCATCAGAACCTTTAGCAGAAAGTCAGTCTGAACTCCTGGAAATATTATCCAAACTGGGTTTTCCTATTTCCAAAAACCATTTCAATGCATCTAACTTTACTGAGATTGCAGAATACTGTGACAGGTGGGATGAGCAGCGCTCTGAACTCCCCTATGAGATTGACGGTATCGTTATTAAAATCAATGATTTCGCACTGCAAAAAGAACTGGGTTACACCAATAAGAGTCCCAAGTGGGCAATTGCCTATAAATTCAAGCCAGAAGAGAAAGAAACCGTCTTAAAGGAAGTGCAGTTCCAGGTCGGCAGAACCGGAGCTGTGACTCCCGTTGCCATTCTTGAACCTGTCTATATTTCAGGTTCCACAGTGTCCAGAGCCACTCTGCATAACGCTGATGAAATCAAGCGTCTTGACCTGCATCTGGGCGACACAGTCAAAATTGTCAAATCCGGTGAAATCATTCCCAAAATCATTTCTGTCAATCCAGACAAACGTTCCAAAACTGCACCTGCAGTAAAGTTTCCCGAGGTTTGCCCTGCCTGTCACAGCCCTCTGTTTAAAGAAGAGGAAGGTGCAATATTTTACTGCTCCAACAGCAAATGCCCCGCTCAGTTGCAGAGACAGCTGGAGCATTTTACTTCACGCGATGCCATGGACATTACGGGTCTGGGCGAAAGCCGTATTGCCAGGCTTATTGAGCTTGATATGCTCAAATCCATTGAAGATATATTCCGGCTTGATTATGATAAAATTGCTGAACTGGAGCGCCTCGGAGACAAATCCGCCGCCAATCTGCAGGCTGCTGTTGAGCAATCCAAGTCTGAGAAGTTTGACCGCGTCCTCTATGCACTCGGCATCCGCTTTGTCGGAACCAAGACTGCCCGCCTTCTGGCAGAGCATTTTGGCAACATTGACAATCTTTTAAAAGCAGATTTTGAGACCCTCAATGCTGTTCCTGAAGTCGGTGACAAGATTGCGCAGTCGGTGCTTGACTACTTTAAACTGGATGAAAACATCGCACTAATTGAATTCCTGAAACAGCAGGGACTGCAATTTGAAACAGAGATTAAAGCCACTTCAGGTGTGCTTAAAGGCAGGACTTTTCTGATCACGGGCACCCTTCCGAACTACGACAGAAAGGCGATGGAAGAGCTCATCATCCAGCATGGCGGCAAGCTGCTAAGCACTGTCAGCAAAAACCTCAACTACCTGATTGTCGGAGAGAACGCCGGCTCCAAGCTTGACAAAGCCAGGGCTTTGGGAAGCGTGAACATCATAGACGAACAGGAGATGCTGAACCTGATGGGATTGAGTAAATGATGGTCCTGAAAAGATACATTCTGAAGGAGCATATTGCGCCGTTTTTCTTGTCATTGATGGTGGTGACATTCGTATTGCTCATCGACAGAGTGATAGATTTGCTCAACACCATTATAGAAAAGAAACTCGACATCGGCACCATCCTGGAAGTATTTGGTTTGTCCATGCCTTTTATGTTGGCTCTGTCAATTCCGATGGCGGTCCTGGTGGCCACGATTCTGGCTTTCGGCAGAATGACTGTAGACCGCGAAACTATTGCCATGAAAGCCAGCGGCATCAACATCTACAGGATGACAAGTCTGCTGATTTTAGCTGCGGTTTTGCTGACGGGCGCAATGATGTATTTCAACCATTACACTTTGCCGGAAACCAACCACAAACTGAAAAATCTTATGCTGAAAATCGCCTACTACAAACCCATGACCATCATCAAACCCGGCGAATTCACCAATATCACGGATTACACCATCTATGTGAAAGAAAATCTGGGTACAGAACTGCGCGGCATCGTCATCTTTGACAGGACCGAAACCCGTTATCCCAAAACGATTTATGCCCAAAGCGGAATGATTAGCCAGCTCGATAATGGCAACACTCTGC
>JAWOHU010000220.1:0-4903 GCA_046485025.1 Cloacimonadaceae bacterium (SeqCode)
CCCTGATTTTCTGGCTGGCGGCTGTCAACCTGAACCTGATCAAAATCCTGCTGATGGTAGCTGTCCTCATTTTCAGCTGGGTAGTGGCAGACGGTTTTCGCATTATCCATAGAATGAGAAGAAAAGGAAAACAATAAAGAGTAGCTCCTTTTTTCAAAAGGAGCAGAAATATTGTCGCCTTTAGAATAAAGGCTCTACATCATTTCAGATGCGAAATATCAAAGCCCGGAATATAGAGTTTTTTCTCCAGCATATCTGACAGTTTGGACACAATCCAGATTAAGATAAGATAGACAACTCCGATCAGCAGATAAATCTCCAGATGCTTGAATGTGTCGGAGGCAAAGAACTTTGCCTGCGCCAGCAGTTCCGGCACCTGGATGATGTAAGCCACAGAGGTGTATTTCACCAAATAGATAACTTCGTTGGACAGTGCAGGAATGGCAAAACGGAATGCCTGCGGGAAGATAATTTCGCGTACAGCCTGCCATTTGGTCAAACCGATGGCATAGGCCGCTTCCATTTGCTCCGTAGTTATGGCAAGAAATCCGCCTTTCAGATATTCTGCCTGGTAGGCAGCGGAATTCAGAATAAATCCTATCAGCGCTGCGTTGAAGGGTGCAATTCTCCAACCCAGAGCCGGCAGACCGTAATAGATAAAGAAAAGCTGCACCAGCAGCGGAGTGCCCCTGACGATAGTAATGAACCCTTTACATAGCGTCCTCCAGAACCACCTGCCATACAAAATCCCCAGCACCAGAGGCACGGAAGCAATAAAACCCAGAATTGCCGCAATTATGGTGAGCAGGATAGTCAGCCACAAGCCATGTCCGAAAGCAGGCAGATACTTATACAGAGCGGTGAAAAAGCTCATAGAGTTTCTCCGTAAAGCTCAGCAATTTTGTGCAGGAAGCTGCGTGTCCTCTCATTTTTGGGATTGGAAAACATCTCCTGCGGCGGGCTGGCTTCCAGGATGTGCCCTTTTTCCATAAAGATAATTTCACTGGCGACCGATTTGGCAAAACCCATCTCGTGCGTCACGCAAATCATGGTCATGCCTTCTTTTGCCAGGTCCTGCATCACTTGCAAAACTTCTCCAATCAGTTCCGGATCGAGTGCCGAAGTAGGCTCATCAAACAGCATCAGAAGCGGATCCATAGCCAGCGCACGGGCAATTCCCACTCTCTGCTGTTGTCCGCCGGAAAGCTGAGCCGGATATTTATCTGAATGGTCTTCCAAACCTACTTTTTTCAAACCTTCCATCGCTTTGGCATAGGCATCTGCATGATTTAACCCTTTGACTTTTAACAGTCCGAGAGCCACATTGTCTATAGCTTTCAGATGTTTAAACAGGGCAAAATGCTGAAACACCATGCCGATTTTCTGGCGAATCTGGTGCAGATTGGTCTTGGGATTGGTAACCTCAACATCTTCCAGCCAGATTTTTCCCGAGTCAGGAGGAGCCAGCATATTTATGCATCTGAGCAAGGTTGATTTCCCCGTGCCCGAGGGACCGATAATGACTTTGACCTCTCCCTTTTCAATAGTAAAGGAGACCCCGTCCAGAACGGTGTTTTTTCCGAAACTCTTTTTGACATTTTCTACTTTTACCAGTGACATATAAACTCCCTTGTGTCGTAGTGGTAAGGCTTGTCCTTACCCGTTTTTGGGCAGGCTCAAGACCTGCCCCTACGATTCAGTTATTAAAAACCCCGGCACTTCAAATTTGCTGGCGATATATTTAAACAGATAAAAGAAAACCTGGAACAGCACGAAATAGATGATGGCGCAAGCCAGATAAATTTCAAAGGGACGGAACGAAGTCACAATCAAATCACGTCCGTATTTCAGAATCTCGGCAATTCCGACTGCATATGCCAAAGGCGAATCTTTCAGCACGATAGTGAATTCATTTGTAAAACCGGGCAGGGAAAGGCGCACAGCTTGCGGCAGGATAATATAAAACAGCGTTTTGAATTTGCTCATTCCGAGTGAAAGTCCGGCTTCCATTTGCTCACTGCCGATGGAAAGAATCGCACCCCTGTAAATCTGCGCCTGGTAAGCCGAGGAGCAAAATCCCAGACCTATCACCACAGACAAAAAGGGTCCTAAATTTATCCCGATTTCCGGCAGTCCGAAATAGACGATGAAGAGCAGCACCAGTTGCGGAATGCCTCTAAACACCCATTCATAAACTGATACCACTTTTTTTATTGGTTTGGAGCCGTAGATTTTCAGGAAAGCCACCAAAATTCCCAGCACCATGCCCAACAGGATGGATGCAACAGTGATTTCTATGGCGATGACGACACCTTTCAGCAGCAGAGGGATATTGGTCAGAATGTAAAATATGGAGTCTAACATAGCACTCCTTTTAATTTATATGCTCAAATCAGCTCTCACAAATCGTCTTTCCCACGAAGGTGGGAATCCAGAATCAGCGACGGTAGGCGCGTTTTTTAAAACAGGCTGGATTCCTGCCTGCGCAGGAATGACATCATCTTATGCTTTCGTGTATTTCGTGTTTTTCGTGGTAAAAAATGAACTACTCTGCGAAGTTTTTGGCAATGATATCAATCATTTCGCCGGACTGAATCATTTCCTGCAGAGCGTTATTAATCAGGTCTTTGTAGGGAGATTCTTTTTGCAGAGCGATTCCGTATTCCTCATTGGTCTCGATTTTAAGCAGCATTTGAAGTGGTTTGAGTTTGGCATAACCCTGCGCAGCGCTGTCATCGATGATGACAAAATCAATGTTGCCATTCAGCATATCGGTGATGGCTTCGATGTTGGTGCTGTATTTCTTGAGATTATTTTTATCCATCTTTTTCGTGTCCACCAGGTTTTCCTGCACATAGATCTGACCTGTGGTGCCGTTCTGCGCACCGACTTTATACTTCACGATGTCTTCAATTTTCTCCACTTTCAGTTTGGAATCCTGGGTGGCAATGATGACCTGATTGGCAATGTAGTAAGGATGAGAAAAATCAACCTGCTGCATGCGGTCTTCGGTAATCGTGATGGCGGAAAGCGCCAGATCGATTTTATTAGAGGTGAGGGACGGAATCAGAGCATCAAAATCCATATCGATAATGGAATATTCCATACCCAGCTTGGCTGCCAAAGCCCGCGCCAAATCCATATCCACGCCCATAAACTGGTCGTTTTCCTTATACTCAAAAGGCGGATATTCTGCATTGGTGCCGATTCTGAGCACGGCTGCCCCTTTTTTCTTGCAGCTGACACCGGCAAGCAGCACCAGCAGTATAGCCAAAACAATCAATGTGACAGTAAGTATTTTCTTCATTTTTACCTCCTTGTGCGGTTGAAGAAGTCAATAGTTTTAATAAAACTTCAATCCCCTTTCCTTGTCAAGATTTTATTCTGCTTCAACCTGTCAGGTGTTCTGAATTCTCTGTTTTATCTGATTTATCCTTCTTAATTGGACGTTGATTTGCAGTCAATATCCTGTCGATATCCAGTTGACTTTAATTCGACTGGATATCGACTGGATTACAACATAATATCGAATTGCAATTATGGGAGATGAGATAATGAAAAAAGGGAATATTCGGAATGATGTCTGTTTTCTGAAGGGAGGAAAGATGCGGGTAAATGCCTTTCAGAGCAGGAGTTCAGATGAATCCATCCGCCACTTTCGGGGACTGGTGCTATCCCCAAAAGTGATGATGGCGTATGGGTTTATGAGTTACTAAAAGCGGATTATCTTTTTGTGGGAAGCGCCGGTGCCGTTATGAAGACGGATAAAGTAGATTCCGGGTGCGCAGGTGACTCCATGATTGTCTCTGCCATCCCAGCTCAGAGTATGCTGTCCGGAGGCTTTGATACCCGTGTAAAGCGTTTTCACAGCCTGACCTTTGAGGTTATAGACTTTCAGTTCCACGGCTGCTGCTTTCTGCAGTTCAAAATCGATGGCGGCAGACTGTCTGAAGGGATTGGGATAGACCCTGCTGAGCACAAGCTCCGGCAGGATGGAGGGGCTCACAGTATCGTCCACGGCATCTGTAATCTGGAGGAAAACAGGTCCGTAAAAGTCAGCGACTCCATTCAGGTAAACAGCTTGCAGCCAATAGTAATAAGTTCCGCTGTTATAAATCTCCTCATCAAGGAAACTGTAATCATGTGTCTGACTGGTATTGGTGCCGGGTATGAGAGGCGAGACCACAACTGCTTCAGACAGATTGTTTTCCATTGCCCTGAACAGATAAAAACCGTTCACTGCAGTTTCGCTCTGCGTTGTCCACTGCACCAGGACATTGTTTTCAGATGTGGCATTGACCGTGAAAGAAGAAAGCTCTATGGGCACAGTATTATACTGGACTGTCACGACGTTGGAATACATACTGTAACCGGCTGTGAAGAAAGACCTTAACCTATAGTAAAAAGTGTCATCGGAAACCGGGACAGTGACGTTTCTATTCGTGCTGTAGCCTACATTGAGATTGTCATAGCCGGGTACCGGGTTGGTGAACAAATAGTCATAAGCCACGTCCAGAAAGTAGGACTGCGCATCAATGGCATGCAGCCAGTTGGCGATGAAAGTGATGGAATCCATTATGGTTGCATAGGTCGCAGTGGGCGCCCAGAGCTGATTTACGAATTCTGGATGGTCGACAAAAGGATTGCGGTTGCCCTGGCGCTCGTGGATGCGGTTGTTTCTACGGCGTTCCCAACTGTCGGGAGGGTCGGTTACGTGCCAATTTAAAAGCGTGGAAAGCTTGCCGTAGTAAGCTCCGACCGTGGGTGTAATGTCTTGCATCTCAAGGTCATAGGTGGTATCTGTGCCTTCGTAGCGAACGGACATATAAAGAACCATGCGAGCCACGTCGCCTTTTTCCTCGTCGCGCGGTTCCCAGGAATTGGTGCTGGTGTAGCAGCCTGT
>JAWOHU010000017.1:0-8603 GCA_046485025.1 Cloacimonadaceae bacterium (SeqCode)
TTCAGATTTGCTGTTTTGTTGTCAAAAACCGCATCAGTAAAGTTTTTGGACAAGATTAAATCTCTGTATTGCTGCAGAATTGCCAGCATCCTGCTGTAGTTTTGAACCTGCCACTGCTGACAAAAAACCTCATTGCCCTCAATCCTCTTCAACAGAGCATTGGCATCAATTTCTTCTTCTGCCAGTTCCTCAAAAAGTTCAAAGAAGTGCTGTCCCCATTCAATCAAATCAGAATACTTTTCGATGTGAAAAACCGACCTATCCTCAGCCGTCATCGCCTGAAACAGGCAGACCAGACGTTTCTCGTCCTGCAGGCGTATCTGATTGGAAAATATGACTTTCTGCTTGAATTCGTCCATGCTGAGAAAGCTGATATTGAGCGGCTGCCATACTTTCTGAAAAGCTGTCATGGCTTCCCGGCAGCTTCTTTCCGTGGGATAAATCAGCCAGGTGTCATTCTTGATTTCAGACGATACTGCACTGTTAATATCCTCTCCCAGCTTGATGTAGCGGAATTCAGGCATCAGTTGTTTCAAACCCCCATGTAAATCAGCAATTTTTCATATAGTGAATATGAAAATTTCCTTATATTTGTCAATACAAATAAATGCCTGCCTGCCTAAAACAATAATTTTCAATCTCTTATACATCTTCTATACAATCCACCCGGGGACCACGCGGGGTCCACGCGGGTTGAGCCCGGTAGGATGCCGCGTGGATTAATGACGTAGTGAAAATCCAAGACACAAAAAAACCCGCTTCATAGTGAGGAATAAAGCGGGTTTAAGTTATTTACGGTTAAGTTTAACCGAGATGAATTAGTTTGTCCTTGATTTTTTCGACAGTGGTCAGTCCCACAATCTGCTCTTTGACCTGTCCTTTGACATAGAAAAGCAGAGAAGGGATAGACATGATGGAATACTGGCTGGCAATAGCCGGAGCTTCATCCACATTGAGTTTGCCGACAATGACCTTGCCTTCAAATTCGGCAGCGATTTTTTCCAGAACAGGAGTAATAGCTTTGCAGGGACCGCACCAGGGCGCCCAGAAATCGACCAGAACAGGAAGTTCGGATTTCAGGACTTCGGCTTCGAAGTTTTCTTGGGTAAATTCTTTAAAAGCCATAACTTACTCTACAACTGCGAGAATCTCGCTCTTGGACAGAATCAAATATTTGACTCCGTCAAGTTCAATCTCTGTGCCGGCATACTTGCCATAGAGAATTTTGTCGCCAACTTTGACGGCCTTTTTCAGGTCTTCATCGGTGCCGACGCCGACCACTTCTGCCATCTGAGGTTTTTCCTTGGCTGTATCAGGAATGATGATGCCGCCGATTTTCTTCTCTTCGGCTTCGGTGGTAAGTTTGACCACAACGTGATCTTCAATAGGTCTGAGTTTCATAGTGAACCTCCATTATTTCTTTTAGTTTGAATAATATATATTGAGCAGCCGGATAGAGACCGCCACTGTTATATTTCTTAGCAAACCCTTTTTCAGAGTGCTAATTTATGTCAAGAAAATTCTTTGCATCTGCTGTTTCAGAAGCTGATAACCTGATAAAGTTCCGCTGCATATTGCAGGAGCGATTCGTCTCTGCCGGAACCTGCCACCAATTGCATCCCCAAAGGCATGTTGTGAGAGGATTTACCGGCCGGGATGGTGATGGAAGGCAGTCCAGCAAAGGTCCAGGGCAGGCTCATCAGCGGACTTCCCGTGCCGGACAGCCCTCTGGGTGCAGAAGAAGTAGTGGATGGAGAAATCCAGATATCGACTCCCTCCTGCTGCATGATTTCATTTATACTTTGTTTGTAAGTCTGCTGCAAAGCGCGATTAGCCAGCAGAGCGCTCTTGCTTATCTTTTTCCCCTGCTCAACCAGTTCCCGGGAAGGCTCTGAATAAAGCTCTCCATAATTTTTATAGAGTTCCTTGTGATTGAGGGCAAACTCTGCTGCAATGAGCTCCCGATGCACTTTATTGATAGCTTTGATGTCTTTGAAGAGAGGATAGTTTATTATCTCATAGCCTTTGTCAGTCAGGATATCGACCTTTTCATAAAAGCGGTTGAAGGCGTTGTAGTTAGCCTGCACCAGGAAGGCATCCGCAGGCAGAAAGATGCGGGGTTTCGTTCCCACTCTGATATTGGCGTCCCAATCCTCTAACAGAACAGATGCAACCAAAGCTGCTCCTGCCATGTCCTGTGTGAAAAAACCTACGTGGTCAGCAGATTGGGCAAAAGGAAAAACTCCTTCTGTGGAAATCCTGCCGAAGCTTGGTTTGAAGCCAATAATGCCGCAATAGGCAGCCGGTCTGATGATGGAGGCAATGGTCTGAGTGCCTAAAGCCAGAGGACATAAACCCGCTGCCACAGAGGCTGCAGACCCGCTGGATGAACCGCCCGGCGTGTAATCTGTATTAAAAGGATTTTTAGTCGGACCGGGACTGAAATAGGCAAATTCAGTGCTCACAGTCTTACCCAGAATCAGAGCTCCGGCTTGCCTGAGACGTCTTACAACTGCTGCTTCCGGACCGGCAAAAGCCGCGGCAGGGAGCTTTGAGCCCGCTTTGGTAGGCAATCCGTCCACATTGAACAAGTCTTTGATTCCCACCAGAACTCCATACAAAGGAGGTCTCTGATTGGGTTGAGGAAACTTTTTTTGAAGAGCTTCAGCCTCAGTTAAAAGCCTCTTTTTTCTGTTTTTTTCAGGCAGCAAAGAATGAACCTCTTTATCAACTTCCTTAATCCGTTCCAGAGTTTCTTCAATGTACTGCTCCAGATCGAGCAGATTATTTCTCAAAGAAACACTGATATGAGAAAGAGAAGCGGGTTTATAAAACATTTCAGATTACTCCATCTTGTTTCAGCCGGTTTAGTTGCAGTCCGCTCAGACCCAGAAATTTTGAGTAAATCTCATTATTGTGCTCGCCGACTTCAGGCACCTTGGCACGCTGATTTTCTTCAGGCAGAGTGGACATTTTGATGGGATTGCCGGCGATTTTGACCTTGCCGGCAATGGCGTCCTCTACCTCTACAATCATATTGCGCGCCAGCACTTGCTCGTCCTGCATCACGTGTTCAATATCGTTGATGGGGGCGCAGGGAATCTTTACCTCTTCAAATAAATCCAGCCATTGCTGCGCTGTTTTGGTGATGAATATCTCATTGAGAAAAGAGTTCAGCAGTTCCACATTCTCGGTTCTTAGTTTGTTGGATGCAAATCGTTTATCCTCAAGCAGATCGGTCCTGCCCAAAGCTGTGCAGAAAGTCTGCCAGAGATTGTCATTGCCCACCGCCACCACGAAATAATCATCGCTTGCCTGATAAGCCTGGAAGGGTGCAATGGTCGGATGTCTGTTTCCCAAAGGCTCGGGACTTCTGCCTTCTGCCTGCAACCGGACCAGAGCGTTTTCCAGAATTGCCACCTGGCTGTCCAGCATGGCAACATCAATCTTTTGTCCCTGACCGGTTTTCTCTCTCTGGTAAAGGGCTGCGTTGATACCGATGGCTGTAAAAAGAGAGGCAGTGATGTCTCCCAAAGACATTCCGACGCGCGTGGGAGCGCTGCCCGGCCAGCCTGTGATGCTCATCATCCCGCCCATAGCTTGAGCCAGAATGTCATAAGCAGGTTTGCGTGAATATGGTCCGCTGTGTCCAAAACCGCTGGAAGCTGCATAAATCAGGCGAGGATTTATTTCCTGTAAAATTTCATAACATAGACCCAGCTTTTCCATGGTGCCGGGACGGTAGTTTTCCACAATGACATCAACCTTTTTCACAAGCTCTTTCAGCATCTCTTTGCCCTGATCGGTTTTGAGGTTCAGGGAAATGCTTTTCTTGCCGCGGTTGATGCTGAGAAAATACAGACTCCGGCTTTCTATGAAAGGTCCAAACGCCCTGGAGTCATCTCCGGCGCCGGGGATTTCCACTTTGATTATCTCTGCTCCCAAATCGCTGAGGATCATTGTGCAATAAGGACCTGCCAGCACTCTGGTGAGGTCAAGAACAACTATGTTTTCGAGTGGTTTGGACATCTTGTTTTCCTATTTAATGCTACTTCTTGGATTGTATTATGGTTTAACACATATTAGAGGCGAATAAATCAGGCCGCCTTCCATAAAAGATTCTTCTTTGATGGCAAAGCCAGTTTGATTCAGCAAATCCTTCCAAACTTGAAGTGGAAAGAGTCCAAACTGATGCACTTCGCTTTCAATAGTGAGTTCGCCTTTATTTCTAATTAAGTAGACAAACACACCTTCCGACTGTTCTGCTGCCAAGTCTCTGCAGTAATTGCTTGTTATATAAACAACTTCTGTGTCAGAATACAGCTCTGAAGGTATTGAATGAAAAACCTGTGTTTCGTTCTGCTTAAAAGTTTCAGTTGTGGCATCCGGAGTCACAATCATTACGCCGCCTGGTTCCAGATGATTGAAAGCCTGAACAAATACTTGCTCCAGGTCGTTTCGATTCACCATATAAGTTATAGCGTCATCAATAAACACTAAGTCAAACTTGACGCCCAGACCGAAGTTGCGCATATCAGCTTGTACAAAGGTGCATTCAGGATTTAGATCCTTAGCCAGTTTCAACATGTCAGCACTGATATCAAGTCCAGTGCAGGTATAGTGCTTTTTCAGTGTATTGAGATTCTTGCCTCCCCCACATCCCAGATTAAGTAAGGTGCTCAGTTCTCTTTGCTTTACAATATTTACTTTGTCTATGATAAATTTGCAATACCTTTCATATTCTGATCCTGCATGGCTGTCACCCCAGAGCGGCCATAGCCAGGATAAATCACTGTACAGGCGCAACTTGTTTTGCTGCATTATTTTTTACTCTTTTTACGTTTTTCTAAAATAGTCATTGCCACTTTTTCAGCTGTGATGGGCATGCTCTTAATCCTGATGCCGAGGGCGTCATCCAAAGCATTGGCAATCATAGGCGCTGCAGGCAGCATAGTGTGCTCTCCAATCCCGCGTGCTCCAAAAGGTCCGTCGGGTTGAGGAACTTCCACAATGATGGGCACAATCTCGTCCGGAACATCCATGGCGGTCGGAATCTTGTAATCAGTGAAGTTGGGATTCAGTAATTTACCCTTGTCGTCGTAGCGCATATCTTCATACAGCACAGTTGCCAGACCCTGCAGCAGCCCACCTGTGATCTGTCCATTGATGAGGTCCGGATTGATAGCCTGCCCGGCGTCAATGGCTTCAACCGCTTTCAGAACATGCATCTTGCCTGTTTCCTTGTCTATTTCCAGAGTCAAAGCTCCAGCGCCAACCGTGTAATGCACATTGGGATGCCCCCCCTGACTGGTTTCCGGGTCGCTATTGGCAGAAGAAAATTCCGGCAGGAACATGCCTCTGGCATTGATGGGACCACCCTTGAAGGTGCCGTCCTCGGTCATGATTCCAGCCACGACAAAATCCTTCAAAGGAAGGTTGAAGTTCTTTCTGGTAGTGCATTTGACTGCTTCGTCTTCAAGATAAAACTGGTCTTTGGGAATGCAGAAAACTCTTTCCACCAGAGACAGAATCTGCTCCCGCGCATCCAGAGCAGCCCGTTTAACGGCATTGCCGCTGCTCCAAGTGATGTGTGAAGCCACAGTCTGCCATTCATAAGGATTTCTATCAGTATCAGGAGTTTCCACTCTGATTTTGGAAGGAGGAACCGATAAAATCTCTGCTGCAATTTGCGCCATTACAGTCTGATAGCCTTGTCCAATGTCCATACCGGATATGATTAAATTGATGCTTCCGTCCTCATTGAATTTGAGGAAGGCGGAAGAAGAAGCGTTAGGCGGCATGGCAGGCGCTTTCCAGAAGATGGCAAAGCCTTTGCCGATAGCTTTCTTGGGGTCTTTGGATTTCAGTTTCTTGCCCCACTCAATTTCTTTTGCCACTTTTTCAATGCACTGCTGCAGCCCGCTGGGATTCATTTCAGCTCCGTAAGCTGTGGTATCGCCTTCTTTAATGGCATTTTTCAGGCGAAATTTAACTTCATCTATACCAAGTTTCTTGGCGATTCTGGTCATGTGTGATTCCAGTCCGAACAGCATCTCAGAATAGCCAAAACCGCGATATGCACCGCCCGGAGGCAGATTTGTATATACACAAACCGAATCTATTGAGACGTTTGGTATGCGGTAAGGTCCTATGGCAGAAAGACCTACGGCGTTGACCACGTTGGCACCGTATTCGACATAAGCACCGGCATCCCAGTAGAGTTTGTGATCCAGCGCTGTGATGGTGCCATCCTTTTTCACGCCTATCTTGAGCTTGGCAACGACACCCAAACGCTGATAGGTGTTAACAAACTCCTGCTCACGTGTCCAGCGCAGTTTTACGGCATAGCCCGGAAGTTTGGTAGCCAAAGCAGCAGGCAAGATTTCCATGGTTACACCAGCCTTGCCTCCAAAACCACCACCCACATGGGGCGCAATAACCCTGATGTTTTTATGCGTAAGTCCCATGGGGGCAAGAGCTTCCGCAAACAGATGCCGCTGTGTGTGAGGTGACTGGGATGAACTCCAGACCGTCAGACGTCCCGATAGATCGTATTTTCCTATGGCTACATGTGTCTCAATGGCACAATGCGCATAGCGCGGAACATAGTACTCATCCTCCAAAACGAGGTCAGCTTCCTTAAAACCCTTTTCTAGATCACCTTTACGTGTTTTTTGCCAATGAGCAATATTGGTTCCGGCTTTAGGGAAAAACCACGGCACATGAGGATACTCTCCCAAGTCAGGATGCAGCAAAACACTGTCTTTTTTAAGCGCTTCCATTTGGTTGGTCACAGCCGAAAGAGGCTCATATTCCACTTTAACCAACAGTGCGCCTTTTTTAGCTGCCTGAGGTGTTCTGCCTATGACAGCAGCAACCTGCTCTCCCACAAAGCGGACCTTATCCTGGGCAAAAATGTAACGGTCCTTCATATAAAGACCGAATTTATAGGGAAAATCCTTGCCGGTAAAGACTTTATAGACTCCCTCCACCTTCTCTGCTGCCTTGGTGTCGATTTTCCTGATGATGGCATGTGCCTGGGTGCTGGAAACGATTTCTGCATACAGAAGGTTAGGTCCGAAATCTATGTCGTCCGCGTAAATGGCTGCGCCTGAGACTTTTTCCCTGCCATCGATGCGGATTTCATTCTTACCAATGAATTTATACTGCTTCATTTTTTCTCCTTGCGCGAGTGCTTCAGAATGGCATCAAAGATAGGCGTATAGCCTGTGCAGCGGCATAAATTCCCGGCCAGGGCTTCTTTAATCTCTTCCAGGTCAGGATGCGGGTTTTTCTCTAAAAGCTCTGTAGCAGTGACAATTACGCCCGGCGCGCAGAATCCGCATTGAAAAGAATTCAGCTCGATGAAAGTTTCCTGCAGTTTGGTCAGTTTGGGTTGGGAAATGCCTTCCAGAGTGCGGATTTCCTGACCATCGACTTCAATGGCAAAAACCAGACAACTGCGCACGCTTTTTCCGTTCAGCAAAACAGCACAGGCACCACAATCTCCTCTTTCACAGCCACATTTCGGACTTTTAGTGCCAAGTTTGTCACGCAGTACATCCAGCAGAATTTCGTTGGGCTGAACATCTATGTTTCTGATTTCGTCATTCAAAGTAAACTTGATTTTTGCCATTTCAACCTCCCAAAATCCGTAGTGTATCGACCTTTTTGCCGTTCAGTCTGTCCACACAGGCATTGATTCCACGTTCCAACATAATCTGACACATATGAATGCGATATTCTTTACCGGAACGGATATCGCTGATGGGTGAAATCTCTGATGGAACAAGGGCTTTGGCTTTTTCCAGCAAGGCAGAAGTCAAAGCCTTGCCAGACAAAAGCTTTTCAATTCTATGTGCACGGGTCGGAACAGGTCCGACTGCACAAAAAGCTATCTTAAGTACTTTTTGAGCATTAATCAGAAGTCCTAAACCTGCCTGAGCAAGGTCTTCGCCACCATAGCGTCCAAGCTTGACATAGCAGCCTGTGTGCTTGACCTTTGGCTTGTTAATGCTTACTCCTACAACAATTTCATCAGGTCTTTTAGCAGTTTTGCGTGGAGCCAACCACCACTCTGAAATAGGAATCTGTCTGGAGCTTTTACTACTCTGCAAATAAATGACTGCGTCATAACAAAGCAGCGCCGGTGCTGAATCCATTGACGGCACAGCGGAGCAGATGTTTCCAACTAAAGTTGCGCGATTTCTGATGCCGACGGAAGCTACGCTACGTGCGGATTCCCACAGCAGCAGATAGTCTTTTTTCAACTTCTGATTATCCAGCAGTTCGGAAAAAGTGACATTCGCCCCAATAAAGATACTGCCAGTCTTGATTTCAAGCTTTTGAAGCTCTTCGATTTTCTTAATATCTATCACGGCTTCCGGATGTTCCATTCCCTCTTTAATATAGACTGCCAGGTCAGTTCCGCCAGCCAGCAACCTTGCTTTATCTGTGTGATCTGCTAAAAGTTTCAGCGTTTCTTTTAAGTAAAGCGGACGATAGTATTTAAAATCATGTGCAACTGCCATTTCGGCTCCTTCAGAATTTCTAACTCATAGTCCTATATAATAATACTCATGATGTGCTTTGGCAAATCAGGG
>JAWOHU010000238.1:0-8260 GCA_046485025.1 Cloacimonadaceae bacterium (SeqCode)
CTGAAGCACGGCTATAAATTTGTTTATACTCCTCATATCGGGCGCGCCCATCTCTGGCAGACCAGCGGCCACCTCGGCTACTACAATGAAAATATGTATGCCCCGATGGACATTGACGGACAGGAATATTACATCAAACCTATGAACTGTCCTTTCCATATCGCCATCTATAAATCCGCACTCAGAAGCTATCGCGAACTGCCTCTGCGCCTGGCAGAACTGGGAACTGTTTATCGTTATGAGCGAAGTGGTGTTTTGCATGGCCTGATGAGGGTGCGCGGTTTCACACAAGACGACGCGCACATAATCTGCACTCCTGAGCAACTCAATGAGGAAGTAGAAAAACTACTCGTTTTCTCTCTCGAAGTTCTCAAGCACTTTGGCTTTGAGCAGTTCCAGATCTATCTTTCCACAATGCCGGAAAATCCTGTGGGCGAAAAAGAGGACTGGGATATGGCTACTGCCAGTCTGCGCTCTTCTTTGGAAAAACTCGAGATTGCTTATGACGTGGATGAGGGCGGCGGCGCCTTTTACGGTCCCAAGATCGACATCAAGATCAAGGACGCTTTGAACCGTGCCTGGCAGTGCACCACCATCCAGTTTGACTTTAATCTGCCTCAACGTTTCAATATGGAATACATCGGCGCTGATAATCAGGCGCATCGACCCTTTATGATTCACAGAGCTGTTTTCGGTTCTATGGAACGCTTCTTTGGCACTCTGTTGGAGTACCACGCCGGAAATATGCCATTGTGGCTGTGTCCTCTCCAGGTAATGGTTATGCCCATCACAGATAGTCAGATTGAATATGCCAAACAGGTTACAGAGAATCTGCTGGCACTTGGCATCAGAGCAGAATCTGACCTGCGCAGCGAAAAAATCGGCTACAAAATCAGAGAAGCTGAACTGCGCAAAATCCCCTTCATGTGCATCATCGGACAGAAGGAAGTTGAGAATTCTTTAGTTACCTTAAGACGTCATACAGTCGGCGACCTGGGCGCTCTGAATCTCAATGACGCAATAGCCAAAATAAAGTCAGAGCTGTAAAAATGGAATCTAAAATCATGCCTGCCGAGATCATCAAACAGGAGCTTCTGCTCACTGCTGATGCCATCATCAAGACAGCCGATAAACTGAGTCCGGAGGCTTTGCAAAAAGCTTTTGAGCTGATTGTCAACTGCCCCGGCAAGGTGGTGGTCACGGGTCTGGGCAAGACCGGAATCATCGCCCGCAAGATATCTGCAACTCTTTCCAGTACTGGCACGACGAGTATTTTTCTGCACGCTGCCGACGGTGTGCATGGCGATATCGGTATGATTCAATCCAGTGATGTGGTCATAGCCGTTTCCCACAGCGGTTCTACCCAGGAAATGCTGTCTGTGATTACTTATGCCAAGTTTATAAAAGTGCCAATTATCGCGCTGACCGGAAATTTGACTTCCCCTTTGGCAGAAAGCTCGGACGTCATTCTGGACTGCTCCGTTCCCAAAGAAATCGAGCCTTTCGGCTTGGTGCCGACTGCCAGTACGACGGTTGCCCTGGCAGTGGGAGACGCTTTGGCTGTGGCTCTGCTGAAACATAAAAACTTTGCAGAGCAGGATTTCGCCAAATTCCATCCCGGCGGCACCATTGGCAAAAAGTTGTTGCTCCGGGTCAGCGACCTTATGCACAGCGGTGACGCTCTGCCAGTGGTCTCTTCCGGACAGAAAATGCCTGAAGTGATTATGGAGATGACAGGCAAAAAACTAGGCTGCACAGCGATTGTTGATGAGCAGGGCTGCCTGGTTGGAATGATTACAGACGGCGACCTCAGACGTCAGCTCCAGATTAAGCAGAACCACCTTCTGGATTTTTCCGCCGCGGAATGTATGACAATGAGTCCCAAACATGCCCATCCTGAAGAGCTGGCTGTCAATGCTCTCAATCTGATGGAAAGCCATAAAATCACCATGCTGCCAGTGTTGGACGCAGACAACCGTCCTGTCGGGATGCTGCACATGCATGACCTCATCCAGGCGGGAATCATCTGATATTTTGTTTTCTTATAACAATACATCATCAACTCAACACGCGTCATTCCTGCGAAAGCAGGAATCTTATTCTGATTCATCATATTACCAGCGAACGTGTCACCCTGAGCTCAGTCGAAGGGTCGACACCGTCAATTTACAGGCTTCGACTATGCTCAGCCTGACACACAATTTGTCATTCCTGCGAAAGCAGGAATCTTACCCTGTTTTATCATATTACCAACGAACGTGTCACCCTGAGCACAGTCGAAGGGCAGACACTGCCTGTTTTCAGACTTCCCTTTCACCACGCCCTTATCCTCAACACTCATGCAAAAGGGGATACTCGCAGGATAAAGCCCATTTTCGGCTTCATCTTGTGTCCAAACCCTGTTCCATCTGTCTTGGAGATAAAGGCGTGATAGATGAGAAAAACAAACTTGTGAAAGCATTCAGAGCAGCAACAATATGGTAAAATTCCTGATTTCCTACCAGCCGCCCACAGCGGGAAAACACAAAGTTGGTATCGCAGCCGATTTTACAGACTGGAAAATTGTCCCGCTCAAACTGAGGGAAGGCATTTACCAGAAAGACTTTGAGCTGCCAGCCGGCATCTACCAGTACAAGCTGATTGTGGATGGCGTCTGGATGCCTGACCCCTCCAACAGTCAAATCACGCCCGACCCCTTTGGCGGCTTCAATTCAGTTCTGATCCTGTCAGAAGAGCCGGAAACCGCGTCTCTGAACGAACTTATCTATGCTGAGCAGCCGCAGTTCAAAGAAATTCCTGATTTTCAGACTCCCGACTGGGTGGCTGAAGGCGTCATCTATCAGATTTTTCCAGACCGTTTCTGCAACGGGAACAAAGCCAACGACCCTGACTTCAGCGAGTGGTATTATGAGAATTGCAAAACCCCTCCCGAGAAAGGAAAGAAGCTGAGGGCGCATCAGGAGTACTTTCATCTGGTGCAGGACTGGTATGACATTTCCGGGCTGAAACAGAATCCCTACCTGGCAAAGGGCAAGCCGGACTGGTGGAGCTTCTACGGCGGCGACATCGCAGGCGTTCAACAGAAGCTGGATTACCTGCTCGATTTGGGCATCACCATCATCTATTTCAATCCGCTGTGGCAGGCAAAATCCAATCATAAATACGACGCTGCCGATTTCAGAAAGATTGACCCTCATTTCGCTACAGAAACTGAGTTCAAAGAATTTGTCGCACTCTGTCACAATAAAGGCATCCGCGTCATTCTGGACATCGCTTTGAACCACACCGGTGAGACCTTCTGGGCGTTTCAGGATTGTGTTAGGCAGGGTGATAAAAGTGAATTCTGGAACTGGTATGATTGGAAGCAGTGGCCTCTGCCCTCTCCTCTGCCGGAAAATTTCAAGCCCAAGGAATACTTTCAATGCTGGTGGGGCGTCAAGGATATGCCTGACCTTAATTATGACCTGGCGCGTGAGCATCCTCATGAAAATACCATCCGGGACATAAATCAGGCCCAGCCTAATTGGAACATGATAAATCATCTACTGGAAGCGGTTTCCTGGTGGCTGACGGAGATGGATATCGACGGCTTCCGGCTCGACGTTCCGGATGAGGTTCCATTCTGGTTCTGGCAGCTCTTTCGCGCAAAGGTCAAGTCTCTAAAACCCGATGCCTGGTTGGTGGGCGAGATATGGAATCATGCTGATGAGTGGGTGTCGCCGCTCTACTTTGATTCCGTGATGAATTATGCGCATTTCAAAGACCCCGTGCTGGACTACCTGGTCAGAGGCGGCATCAATAAAGAAACTTTCCTGCACAGACTCTACCTGGGTCTGAAAGTCTATCCCCTGCAGGCTTTGCACGTGATGATGAATCTGCTGGGCAGTCACGACACCTGGCGCATAAATGAAATCTCAAAAGAAAATCCGGCCGGACTGAAGCTCGCCATCCTGTTCCAGATGACCTATATCGGCACTCCGCATATCTATTACGGTGACGAAATTGCCCTGCCGGGAGGACGCGATCCTGACAACCGCCGTCCCTTTGACTGGCACTGGTACAACAATATTAAAGCTGTTGACCTGCACGATTTTTACCAGGAATTGATAGCGGTCAGAAAGTCCCATCCCGCCCTGCAAAAGGGACTAATCCGCTTTATAGAGCATTCGGATCTGTTAGTTTTCGAAAGATATACTGCCGACTCAAAACTACTGGTGATAATTAATAATAAGGATAATGATGCAGACTACCACTTCACAAAACCACCACTGCAAGTGGTTTTCGCATTTGGCTTGTCTGATAAACTGATTAACGATTGCAGCATTCACCTGTCTGCCTGGTCAGGAATAATCTTGTTATCACAATAAAATTATATTGAGGAAGGAATTATGCGTTATCTGATTCTTACACTTGTCGTTATCTGCATTATTGGTTCTGCCTGCGGGAAACTGAGCGGCAGACAATCTATCCTGAAAGCAGACCCTGATAGCAGAGTTATTCTGGTCGCAGTTATGAAAGGTACGGATACTGTTTTCAAGAATGCTCTGATTGATTCGCTGAGAAGTTATTATCAGCCGGAATACGAGGTCAGAAAAGTAGTTATCGGCAAAGCCAAAGAGCTTAACAACCAATCCCACCGCCTCTTAATCGTGATGGACCAGCTCAAAGCCTGGCTGTTTTTAAACGGACAGACCAAAGCCCTGCAGAAGAATACCGAAACTGACAATGTCATCTTTTTCATGACCGCCGGAGATAAAAAATGGCAGTGGAAAAACAAAGACATTCATCATATTGCATCTGCTTCCGAGTCATCCTTACTGCCCCAGGCGTGGCAGCAGCTGAAAGCAAGCGCAGACATTATTCTGAAATGATTTGGGAGGTTTCATTTACATTTAAATTAATGGTGTTTCCCTTTTATGTACATATTCAGAATAATCATATCGTGAAGTTCTGATAATTGGATCTATCTATAATCTGCCAGGTGCTTTCAGGATAGTTTTCCATAAAGCTTTTAGGCGGTTTATGTTTTTTGGCAGACCATTTGATTTCATAGGCAAAAAGCTTTCCGTCCCTTTCTTCAATCAGGTCCACTTCCTGTTGGCTCCAACTGCGCCAGAAGAACATATTGGCATAGATGTTCTGATAGCTGCGTTTTTTCAGTCTTTCGATAAAAATATGGTTTTCCCAAAGCAAGCCAAGGTCGTCACGCAGCTTGAAAGGATTGAAATTGGCAATCAAAGCATTGCGGATGCCATTGTCATAAAAGAAATACTTGCTCTTGGAGGTGATTTCCTTGCGCAGATTGGAACCGTAACCGCGCAGGTTGATGATCACAAAAGCTTTTTCCAGCAGGTCAAGATAACGAGCTACTGTTTTGCTGTCGATGCCCAGCTGCTGTCCCAGTTCTGATAATGAGACCTCTCTGCCCACCTGGAATGCCAATAGTCGCAGTAAATCCAGAATCCTCTTGGAACCACGCACTTTGTCAAAATCAAAGATGTCTTTCAGCAGGTAGGAATGTGTCAGTTCTTCCAGGATTTCTTTTTTCTGCGCAACTGTTTTTGCTGTCAGGACCGCGGGATACAGGCCATAAATCAGGTAGCTTTCCAAAGCATTGTGGATTTCGAACTTATTAGACTGATGTAGAAGCTCGCCACTCCAGACCGGATATAGAGTCAGGGTCTTTTTCCTGCCGGTCAGAGGTTCTCCCACCTGCCCAGCTAACTCAAAAGATGAAGAACCTGTGGCAATAATGCGAAGATCAGGATTGTCATCTATCAGCATTTTCAAACCAATACCTATATTGGTAATACGCTGCGCTTCGTCTATGGCAATAATCTCATACCCTTCTACAAAACTTTTCAGAATATCGAGATCCAGAGATCCAATAATCTCTCTCATTTTAATATTATCGCCACTAACCAACAGGTATTTTTGCCCGCAATCCGCAAGAGATGTTTTAAGCAAAGTCGTCTTTCCTACTTGCCGAGAACCATATAAAACAAGCACTTTTCCTTTATCCATGAGCTCCAACAGGTTGTCATAAACACGTTTAATCATAGTTCTAATCCTTATAATAATATAATTATGGGGATTTGTGTTCCTCAAAATCACATAATTATGATGAGTTATTATGTCAATAAATAATTACATATACTATCAGCTGCATTTCTGCTTGACAGTTTATTCAGCTTACAAATGATATATGTGAGGTGAAAATGAAATACGTAAAAGTAATACTCATCTTACTCATCCTTCTGACTCTGTTGAGCTGCAGCAAGAAAAGCACGCAGACGGATAACACTACTGTTAAGAAGCCGGTATTCCTATTGCCTTCAGGCGAATATGAAGCAGGGCAGTATATCGCCATCCGGTGCGACACTGAAGATGCAGAAATTCATTATACGCTTGATAACAGTGAGCCGGTGCTATCCTCACCGATTTATACTCAGGAATTGAGGATTCCGGATTTCTTTGTTAATGGCGCTAACTACTGCATCATTAAAGCCAGAGCCTTCAAGACAGGCTTTCTGCCTAGTGCCATTGCTTCTGCCACTTATTCTTTGAATTATGAAAATACTGTGGCAACTCCGGTTTTAACTCCTGCCGGAGACAGTTTTAATCACAATCTGAGTGTGACCGTTTCCTGTTCTACACCGGGAGCCAATATCCGTTATACAACAGATGGCACTGAACCATCCTACTATTCGTTGCCCTATGGCAGTGCTATTGCAGTCAATAAAGATATGACCATCATAGCCAGAGCATTTAAGCAAGGTATGAATGCCAGCCTGGTTGCAACCAATAACTACAACCTCAGCCTGGAATTTGTGGAAGGCTATTTTAATGGTGATGAACTCAGGTGTATCGCCATCAGGGATAATTATGCATACATTACAAGTGTAACCATGGGTTTTGCTGTACTTGATATAACTGATCCTGCCAATATTACCGTAGTCGGTAGTCATGACTTCTCCGTTGCAGCCAGTAATATTCTGTTGGATGGTAATTATGCTTATGTGGCAAATGGATTGTATGGTCTACAGATTTTTAATATCTCAGACCCAGCCAATCCGGATTTAATTGGTTCGATTGATACGCCAAGCAATATTAAAGACCTGGCTCTCGTCTATCCTAACATGTATGCCTTGAATGTTGAAGGTACTGTCAACATTATCAATATTAGCAATCCTGCCAATCCGGTAATGACCAATTCTTTTTCTATACCGACTATCGGTTCAGGAATCGCTGTTCAGGGAAATTACCTGTTTGTATCTACCACATCCAATGGTTTAAGAATATACAGTCTAACTAATCCGCTAAATCCAACTTATGTCGGGTCATATAGTATCCCCATGGCAGCGGATGTCTGTGTTAGTGGCAATTATGCTTATGTGGCTTCTGTTTCATCCGGAATCAAAATAATCAATATTTCCAATCCAGCCTCACCAGTTTTGGCAGGCAGTTTTAATGACGCAGGAAACATGCAGAATGTCTTTTTGTCGGGCAATCTGCTTTATGTAGCTTCCGGACAAAGCGGTCTGAGAATTGTTGATGTGACAGACCCGGTACATCCTGTTTTGCATGGTTACTTTGAAACAGGTTACGAAAATAACTCCGTAGTGGTAAACGGCCAGTACATTTATCTGACCGCCTGGTATGACGATTTGACAGTATTAAAAAAAGATTAAGCAAAGAAATCACTCCGACCAGAATGTTGAATTAAAACCTGGTGATTTCTGCTTGACAGAAAAACCCCGTTTTTATTGATGACTAATATGCACGGGGCATTAGCTCAGCTGGGAGAGCGCATGACTGGCAGTCATGAGGTCAGCAGTTCGATCCTGCTATGCTCCACCAGATTTTACGCCACTTATCCAGCGAGGCAGATTCAGGGATGAGTGGCTTTTTTCTTTAAGGAGGAAATGACATTGAAGACACTTACTGATAGAGAGATTCAGACAATACAAAAGCAAGCTAATCAAGCCAGAATCAATATTCTGCACATGACCACTTTAGCAGGCTCCGGTCATCCGGGTGGTTCGATGTCATCAATAGATATTCTGCTCACGCCGTACCATATGATTAAACACGATAGCAAAAATCCTCAGATGCCTGATAGAGACAGAGTTGTGGTCAGTAATGGACATATATCTCCCGGGGTTTACAGTGCTTTAGGCACGATGGGATATTTTGACATGGATGATGCTATCAGTGAATTCAGGCTGGCTGGTTCCATCTTTGAAGGTCATATAGAAAG
>JAWOHU010000085.1:0-5816 GCA_046485025.1 Cloacimonadaceae bacterium (SeqCode)
AAAACAATGCAGGACATAGTCGAAATCAGTTTTTTTGAACTGCTGCTGGCAATTGCCAAACGCAGGAAATTTGTCTTCAGATTCACCCTGATAGCGGTTGTAATTCTAACCATAGTAATTTTCCTGATTCCGCGCCAGTGGGAATCCCGGGCTCTGATTTCTCCTATTGCCGATAACACCTCATCACTGCAGCTGAGTTCAAATCTGCTCAGCAGTTTTGGCAATATGCCGCTGCTGGCGTCTCAGAAAATGGAAATGGCGCTGGATTTCCTGACTGTGATGGACAGCCGCACTTTCCGGGAAGACGTCATCAGAAAGTTTAACCTGGTCAGCTATTTTGGTGTCAATGAGCCGGACTCTTTAGCGGCAATGGATAAGACCCTGAAAAAGTATAATAACAAGCTGTTTTCAGCTACCCTGGAACAGCAGACCAATGTAATCTATCTGGCTGTGCTGACCAAAGAAAAGCAGCTTTCCAAAGACATTGCGGATTATGTAATACTGTCTCTGGAAAACTATATCAAGTATCAGAAAAAGGTTAAGAGCAGATTGAGCCGGGAATTTCTGGAACAGCGTACTCTGGAGGTCACAACCAGGATTGACACGCTGCTTGCACTGAAAAAATCCTTTGAAACAAAGGGCAAGGCTTTTGATTTGACACAGCAGACCACTCAGGCTCTGGAACTGTATTCCGACCTCGTTTCACAGAAAGTTTCCAATGACATTGAACTGGAAGTTGCCAGACAGCAATACACAGAGTCAAGTCCCAAAATCATTGAACTGGAAACCAAAAGCGCTTTATTGAAGCAAAAAATAGCTGATTTTGAAGTCAACAAAGGCAGTTCATTACCAAAATACATAATTAATCTGCAGCAGCTTCCTGATCTGAATATGGAATATAACAGAATCCTGATTGACCTCAATGTGATGAACAAAGTTTATGACTACATCTATCCTATGCTGGAAGCGGCAAAACTGACTGAACTGAAAGACATGCCTCAAATCGAAGTAATGGACAGACCCGGCATGGCAGGTTTGCATGCCTATCCCCAAAGACTGCTGCTGATTTTTCTGCTCTCTCTTGCTTCGCTACTGCTTGCCGGTCTGCTGGCAATTCTGGACGAGTTTATTTCAGATGAGCAGAAGACAGTTCTGAGACAGGTTCTGACAGAACTGAAACTCATCAGAAGCAAGAAAAACCCAACTATCACTGAAAACAACACTGAACTTTGATGGAAAACCGGCTGGAAACATCACAACATCTGACCATTCCATTTTTCAGAATCCTGGCTGTTTCTGCGATTCTGGTGATGGGAATGCTGTTTTTCTTTCCTGTTTTCTATTCAGTCAATGAAGCTGCCGCGATTGCTGTACCATTGCTGGTTCTGGTTTGCGGCATCGCTCTGAATAAAAAGCTGAAGCTGGATAAGTGGACTGCCGAAATCTATGTGTTTCTGAGTTTCTGGCTGATATATGCTCTCTTCGGTCTGCTCTGGGTAAAAGACACAAATCTCGCTTACTATTACATACGCAGGATTCTGTTTTACCTGCTGGTTTTCATTGTTAGCTCACAATTCTTCAAACATCAGAAATACAGAGAAAGCGCTCCTCTGTTTCTGCAGCTTGTGTTTCTGGGATACTGTCTGATTTATATGTGGGAAATGGCAACCGGAATGCATCTGCCCAGTTCCAGACTGTATGGAGTCCCTTTGCCTATACCCACCGGCGCTTTTTACAATGAAAACAACAGCGCTGTTTTTATGCTGCTGCTGGCACCTTTCCTGACAGTCAAAACCAGGCTCACAACATCCAGATTAGGAAAAACCGTTGCACTGGTTCTGTTTCTGTTTATGCTTGTTGTTTCTCTTGTGCAAAGTTCCCGTCTGGCTCTGGCAATGATTTTTCTGCTCGGAATCTATTACTTCATCAGAGCCGGATTATATATAAAAATTGCATCTCTTATTCTCATTACACTCAGTCTGGCTGTTTTTATAATCGGCTTCCCCAAGGAGGCAAACTTTGCCGGATTGATTCTGCACCGGCAATTGACCAGTCTCGAATACGAAAGCAAATCATATCTGATGACTTCCAGCAAAATCCGCCATCGACTCAATATTGAAAGCATAAATCTGGCTGCCGAAAGCAGGTTCTTTGGCACGGGAGCCGGAAGTTATGAAACTTATCTGAACAAAGGCAGGTACCATAGAACCTCCTGGGTGTTGAATCCTCACAATTGGTGGATGGAACTGCTGGCAAATTTTGGCTTGCTGATCACTCTGGGTATGATTTTTATCTATCTGAGATGGCTGTTCCGTTTATGGCAGCTCAGGCAAGCTTCAGAGGTGAAACACTTTGACTTGTATGATGCTTACTTTGTTTCTCTGATTATGTTTATCCCGCTTAGTATTATACCCAGCTCGATTAAAAGCTATTACAGCATCTGGCTGTATTTTGGACTGATTCATTCTGTCTGCCTGGCAGGTAAATTAAAATCTGATATTTTGGAAGTATAGAAGGACTTAGTATGGAAAATCGCAATAATATATTCAATCTGCTGCTGATCTTTGCCCGGCAGAAAAAACTCATAATCTGGATAACTCTGATAGCAGCAGTTGCTGCTGTAATCTTCAGTTTGCTGACACCTCAGATCTGGACGTCCAGAGCAAACTTCAAACCGGATGCCGCATCAGCAGGCGTGTCCATCAATCTTGGCGATCTGGGTGGAATTATGTCATCCCTGTTGGGTAGCTCATCAGGTGATGCGCAAAGCGCTATGATTATCCTGCGCAGCAGAACTCTCAATGAAGAAGTCATCAGAAAATTCCATCTTATCCAGTATTTCAAAATTGAAGAAGCAGATACTCTGAAAGCAATGGATATTGCTCTGGAACTGCTCAAAGGAGAGTTGCTCAGCGTGGTTCTGAATGAAGAGAACGGACTGATCAGCCTGTCCGTATCCACCAAAGACAAACAGCTCTCCAAAGATATGGCGGATTTTTATCTTGCCCGGCTGGAAAACTACAACAGAGAATTAAAACTCACCAAGGGCAAGAGAAACAGGCAGTTTCTTCAGTCCAGGGTTGCTTCTGTCAGAAATGACATAGATTCGCTGGCTCTGGCGTTGAGAGATTTTCAGAAGAAAAACAAGGCGATTGACGTTCCGACGCAGATGAATGCACTCGTTACACTATATTCAGAAGCTGTTTCCCAAAAGATGATTGTGGATTTGGAGCTGGAAATGGCAAAGCAGAATTTCGATTCTGAATCTCCGGTGCTAAAAGACTTGAGCCTCAAGCAGAAAGTCATTGCTGAGCGTATCAAAGACCTGGAAAAAGGCTCGGGACAAGTCAAACCGTCTTACATTATGGACATTGACAAACTGCCTGATCTGACGCTGCAATACACTCAGCTTATGATAAATCTGGAAATTCAGAAAAAGGTCTTCGAGTTTATCTATCCCCAGTTTGAAGCTGCACGCATTGAAGAAATGCGTGACATGCCCACCATTGAAGTGATTGACTATCCCCGCCTGGCAGGACAGCGGTCCTATCCCAGAAGGGCTTTTATCTGCATTGTGGCGACTTTTATTGCCTTCCTCGTCAGTCTGGTTCTGGCTTATATCAAACATCAGATGGAACTTAACAGCGCCACAGTCAAACAAATCAAAGACGCTATCTTCAGAAAGCATAGCTGAAACTGAAACAACTACGGATATAAACTAACTGCAGTTACAACATCTGCAGATTGATGAGCAGTTTTCTGTTTTTCCTTCTGTCCGGATTGTTAGTTTTTTCCAGTTTATTATGACGCCTGCGTCTGGCATCAAATCTGTGTCTGGCTTTGCGGGATTCTGTCTTCCATAACTCTGCAGACAGCCTGCGTGTCTTCTGATAGTCTTTAATTAAAATTGTAACAGAACGTGAGAAATCTTTATAGCTCATCACTTCTGCCCAGAATAGAAACAGATGTGCAAGATCGGCTTCAGGACGCGCCAGTCTGATATCTTCAAAGTCAACTATATAGAATTTCTGCTTCTGCTCATTCCAGAGAATGTTGCGCGGCTGATTATCCCAATGACACAACACCCTGTCACCCAGATGTATGATATTGTGAAACCGGCTGATGGTTTGTGCCAGTTTAATCAGCATTGTGTCAGACAAACACTCAAAGTCAAGATAAGGGATGCCCTTAACCTTCTCCAGAAAGAGCGTATGCGGTTTTATCACTTCTATCAGTGCTGGCTTGTTAGAGAAGTCTGACTGATAGACAAACAGCTCATTCAGATATGATTTTTGGCCTCTGCACACTTTTTCAATGTAGTTCTGCATAGTTTGGTCAGGCATTATAGAGGAACAGGTCTCTCAGAGTCTTTTCATCCATCAGTTTAATAGCAGACTGCCCTTCGTCAATCACGTTCTGGAAAAGCTCCAGTTTATTCTGCTGCAGAGAGATGATTTTTTCTTCCACCGTGCCTTTGGTAATCAGCCTGAACACCTGCACCTTGCGGGTCTGCCCAATCCTGTGCGTTCTGTCAATAGCCTGATTCTCTATCATAGGATTCCACCATGGGTCAACTAAGATTACGGTGTCGGCGGAAGTCAGATTGAGCCCCATTCCGCCGGTCTTAAGGCTGATCAGAAAGACCTTCACCTTCGGGTCTGTATTAAAACGGTCCACCAGCTTTTGTCTGTCTTTGGTCTTGCCGTCCATATATTCAAAGCTGATTTCACGTTCTTCAAAGTAAGGTCTGATGAGCTTCAGCATTTCTACGAATTGACTGAACACCAATATCTTATGACCACTTTCCAGAGCTTCTTCCACCAGTTCCATCAGTTGCTCCGTTTTGGCGGAAATTTCAGCATCAGTTTTCATATCGGAATTCACCAGGGCAGGATGATTGCAGACCTGACGCAGCTTGGTCAGAGCAGACAGCACGTGAATGTAATTGAGTTGAGACAGGTCTTTGACCTCTGATGGAAACAGGCTCTGCTTCACAGCTTCCAATATCTGCAGATAGAGTTTTTCCTGCACTGGATTGAGTTTGCACCAGCTGACCTGCTCCTGTTTGTCAGGCAGTTCAAACAGCACATCTTTCTTGATGCGTCTCAGGACAAAAGGTGCTGCCAGACGATTCAGCTTGGCTCTGATTTCAGGTTGCGGAAGTTCGGAAATATATTCCTGTTTGAATTTATTCAACGAGCCCAGATAACCCGGCATCAGGAAATCCAGAATTGACCACAATTCTGTCATACTATTCTCAATTGGGGTGCCGGAAAGCGCCAGTCTGTAATCGGCTTTCAGCTTTTTAATGGCGCCGGTTCTTTGCGCAGCCACGTTTTTGATGTGTTGAGCTTCATCCAGAACCACCCATTTGAAGTTCATCTTGCTCAGTTCAGCTATGTCATTCAGTACCAGAGTATAAGATATTATAAATAGTCTCACATTCGGATTTTTCAGCAGAGCAATGCGTTCCGCCTTGGAGCCCTCATAAATCTGGTAGGGGATATTGGTGTGAAATTTCTCTATTTCGGCAGCCCAGTTGTAGAGCAGAGTTTTGGGACAAATGACCAGAGAAACGCTGTCCGGAGGCGTTTCTGCCAGCACTGACAAGGCCTGAATCGTTTTGCCAAGACCCATCTCATCTGCCAGAATGCCGTGCAGCCTGTATCTCATCAGCATTTTCAGCCACTGATAGCCTGCTTTCTGATAACTGCGCAAAACTGTGTTCAGATAGGCGGGAAGAGCTTCTTCATTGTCTGTGTGACGATTCAGCAGGTCTCTGAACATCTGTTCCAGATATTCGTCGCCATACAGTT
>JAWOHU010000104.1:0-3577 GCA_046485025.1 Cloacimonadaceae bacterium (SeqCode)
GAAAAGCATGGATGTTTCCGGCATTCCCTTCAGTCTGAAGGTGACTTTTATCTTCTTCCACCTTGAATCCCAAGGCTGTTAAATCTGCTGTAATCCTGTCTGCAATGGCGCGTTCATTGCGGCTCTCGCTGTCTATTTTGACCAGTTCCAGAAAATACTCGCTCACTGATTGCTGCATTCTGTCTCCCAACTTATTTTTTCTATAACTTTTATTTCTGCCAGATGGATTTTGTCAAAGAATAATTTTCATCCCTATCTCGTCTTCAGAAAAAAAGTGCCCTGCAAGCAAGGCACTTCTGTTAAACAACCTGTTAAATTCTTAGACGAATAGATCAGTTTTTTCTGACCACTCTGATCCCGACGCAGTCGTGACGATAGTAGGGCACGCTGTAATCCCTTTCAGCCACTCTGCAGCACTTTTCTCCGCTCTTATATCCTCCGCCTCTCAGGACGCGCCAGATGCCATCGTTAGGACCTTTGGGATTGTCATTAGGGCTGACATTGTAATATAAGCTGTCCATCCTGTCCCAGCACCATTCCCAAACATTTCCACTCATATCTTTCAAACCCAGGCTATTGGTTTGCAAGCATCCGCAGCAATGTATTCCTTCACTGTTGTCATAATACCAGCCTACATGACTCAAGGAGTCGCTTCCGGCAAAAAGATAATCCGGATTGTCAGAAGCGCCGCGGGCTGCAAATTCCCACTCTGCTTCAGTCGGAAGCCTGTAGCCATCTGCATTCCAGTTACAGATAACAGCGTCCCAATCTGATCTGAAGTAGGATGGAATGTTACCCCAGTCGTCAGGATGTGTTTTTCCTCCGATGGAGTAACAGGGAGTTAGGTTTTCTGCCAGGCTGCGTAGATTGCAATACACCAAAGCATCATACCAGCTCACTTTAAACACCGGAACTGTGTCATTGGTGGCATAGGCGGAATTTCCCATCAGGCAGCGCCAGTCTCTGTATATGGTTTCGGTTGGAGCTATTTTAAACGCGCCTGTTGAAACTTGATGAGTGGGCAGTTCATCCGGATCGCCGTCACCTTTGGTTCTGCCCATCGTAAAAGTCCCCGCCGGAACATCTGTCAGAGCAATGGTCGTAACGTTCATAATCAGACGCACCTTTGCCACCTCACTGGGTTCGAGATCATCTTTGTAGGAGCGGGCTTGGACAATTGTAGTTTGGTTAATAACGATGGGATGTTCATAGCGAATCGAGTTTTGCGTCGGTTCACTTCCGTCGATCGAATAATTAATTGTGGCTTCAGGGGTGGCGCATGATATTATTAGAGTATCAGTTGCAGTGTAAACGCCTGAAGGTAAATTATAAGTAGGTTTGGCTGCCTGATTGGTTTCCGTTGTCTTTTTTTCGCTGCAGGAAAACAAAATGCAGACGCATAAGACGCCGATAATCAAATAAGTTATAAGTTTCATATCTCCCCCTTTTTAACTTATTTATTACCATAATGATACACTTCGTAAATCAGGTCTCACACTATAATATCAATATAGCCGGATTTCTCTTTCTGTCAAGTTATTTCTCTGTTTTTTTAACAAAGTTTGACTGACGATCACTATTCTGTATAAGCATAACACATAATTCCGAATAAAAAGAAAAAGCCGGTCATTATAACCGGCTTGATTTTCGAAAATTGTCTATAGCAGGAAGGTCTTAAGAAAAAGCTCCTGCAATATCTCCCATTGTGCTGAAAATAGCACCTGCCAAAGCAATCCAGATCAAAATTCCGAGAGCCATGAATATCAACTGCGCAATTGCCCAGTTTTTGCGATTGGGATTCTCGGTTGAACTGGCAGCCCAGACAATCAACATCACGATATTCACAATCGGAATGATCATAATCAGCATCGTAACAATCCAGTTTCCGACAGTCATAATAGGCGCTTCGGCATTATAACTGCCCAGATTTCTCTGCGGGGGCTGGGTATAATTTGGAGTCTGCTCCATTGGAAATCCTCCTTTCTTTTCTTTAATTTATTGATTTTTGATTCAGCTTAAAAAGTCAAGATTTTTCTGTCATCATCTCTTTAATCCACGCGGGGTCCACGCGGGTTCCTACCGGGCTGAGCCGGCGTGGATGCCGCGTGGATATTATGGCTGATGTAATCGTAAGACAGATGATTTATGAACCCGGTACTTTGTATGACACATAGAAATTTGTGCAGGAAACATATTTCACTTGACATTTAGCACCCTGATTTTTTGAGTTTTGACATGATAAAGATGCCAAAGGCGACAGGTATGACGAAGTATATTACAATGGCTCTGCTGCTCTTGCCAATTCTGCTTTCAGCCCAATATTATGACTCTGATTATGACGATAAAACGGGTTTTCATCTGAGCGGCACGGCAGGATACATCACAGTAGGTTCACAGACTTATACGCAACTGCGTTTGATGCCGGAATTCAGCATTTACAAATTTGGAATGGGACTGGATCTGGACCTGCTGATTGACTCAGAATTGCACCTGAGAAAAGACGACTGGAACGAACCCAAAGACCTGCTGGAAAAGGTTTATTACATCAGGTTTGCCGATCGCAAAGACCTTGTTTATATGAAGGCAGGCGGTTTCAATCGCCACAAACTGGGTCACGGACTCATTATGAATGATTACACCAATCGCCTGCTCTACCCCGCGCAACGCGACATTGGCATCATGCTGGGCTGCAATCTCAACCTTCCTTTCCAGCCTGGAATGGAAATTTTCACCTCCAATGTTTTGAAAAATCAGATTCTAACTGCCCACGCTCATTTCAAACCCTTTGTCCTGTCTGAAAAAAAAGCGATTTCCGATCTGACCGTCGGGGCTATGGTTGCCACCGACAGAAATCAGTATGGAAAGTTCAAAGACCGCGACAAAGACGGCGTTCCCGATGTTTTAGACCCCAATAATAAACTTAAAAATTACATTTATGACCTGGACGGTGACGGTCTCTACAATTCAGAGACTCCCAACGCGGATGGAATGTATATTACGGAAGATCCTGACATGGATGGCGACGGCATTCTGGATTCGCCTCTGATTAATAGTTACGTGAATGACAATGTCCATCTGTATGACCCGGAACTGGTCTATCTGCTGGACAATGAAATACTTCCGCTTTGTCGTTTTGGCAGTGACAAGTCAATGTCCATTATCGGCCTGACTTTCTCCATTCCGCTTTTGGATGAGGAAAATTTCAAGTTTGAACATTATGGTGAATATGCCAAAATCACTGATAACGGCTTTGGAGTCATCTATCCCGGTTTCTATACACGTCTGCTGGTCTTCGACCTTAACCTGGAAGGCAGAAAATATACCAACGAATTTCTCCCCGCTTACTTCGACCACTTCTATGAGGATCAACGCTCCGTTGTGTTTGGAGATACTGTTCTGGTGACCAAAGAACAAATGCTGAGCGAGGTCAAATCCTGCCTCGGATGGTATGGCAGAATCGCTGCCGACATCGCCGAAAGCATTATTGTCAGCGCTTCTTTTCAGGATATGTATGGCGACATCACAAACACCGGCAAATCCATCACAGGAGAAATCAGCTTTGACTCGCGTCTGATTA
>JAWOHU010000110.1:0-3258 GCA_046485025.1 Cloacimonadaceae bacterium (SeqCode)
ATCCTTTGGTTCATAAACTAACCAATTAAATTTTCCTGTCAAGTATTTTCTGCTGATTTGATAGAGTAATTTTTATCTTGTTACAATCCGGCAAGGAAAAGGGTATGCATCATATCAATCTTATATGTATATAAGACAAGCATATAGATAGATAAAAACTGATGGGCTCAACCTCAAAACAACCTGCCGGATTTACAAAGCTAATCCCCTATTATTTCAAAAAATTATGGACAGAAGTGTTGACAAAAATCATCAATTTTGAGAGTGTGGTCTTTGTGAGTCTGGGAGTTAAATTCGTTATGAGTGATTTTTTAAGTTCCTGGCATTAACCAAAAGGGAGGAATGCTTGCTGTCGCATAAGTTCTGGGATGCACTGACCTTGTTCATAATTTTTCTGCTTTCCTTGCTGATTCTGTTGTCAGTGGTGCAGTTGATCACAGGCGGGAAAATTATCTTAGGTCTGTCACAGCTCACCGGCAAGATCCTCACCTATGTTTTCACCACAACTATTTTCCTCATAATTATAGTGCTGGTCATGGAAAACGGCTCGCCGGTCAGAACCATCGCCTGGATTTTGTTTCTGGTCTTTATACCTATTGTGGGATTCATTTTTTATCTCTTATTCGGACGCAACTGGCGCAAGACCAGAATCTTCTCCCGCAAAGGCACGGAGGACATTATCAATCTGCAGCAGCATCTTTTGAATGAATCTCTGACAGAAGAAAAACACATCAGGTTCAGAAATCCACTCACCCTGAAGCTGGTCAGCCTGTTGGAAAACAACTGCAAAGCTATGCTGTCTACTGATAACAAGGTTGAAATAATCCCTCACACACCTGACGCTTTTAACGAGATTTTAAATGGCATTTCCAAAGCTAAAAAACACATTCACATAGAGTATTTTTCTATCGCCAATGATGAAACAGGACGCCAGTTCAGGGATGCCCTGATCAAGAAAGCCGCAGAGGGTGTCAAAATCAGGCTGATCTATGATGCTGTCGGCTGCTGGAAATTGAGTTATCGTTTTAAAAGAAGCCTGAAGAACGCCGGAATAGAGCTTCACCCCTTCCTGCCCTCTCCCTTTCCCACTATCAGCAGCAGATTGAACTATCGCAACCACCGCAAACTTGTCATCATTGACAACGAAATTGCCTACCTGGGTGGTATCAATATCGGCAACAAATACCTGGGCAGGGATAAATACTTTGGCAACTGGCGTGACAGTCTGGTAATTATGCAGGGACGCAGTGTAATGTCTCTGCAGGCTATTTTTCTGACCGACTGGTTCTTTGTTTCGAGGCAAAACCTGATGCAGCAATACTTATCATCTGCATCAGAATTGAGCAATTCAGTTCAGAACATAAATGCAGAAGGCATACCGGTTCAGGTTGTCAGCAGCGGTCCTGATTCAGATTGGGAAAGCATTATGCAGGTCTATTTCGCCGGAATTGCCAATGCTAAAACTAAAATACACATCACCAGTCCTTATCTGGTGCTGAACGAAAGCCTGCTGATGGCTCTCAAAACCGCTTCTCTCAGTGGTGTGGAAGTCAAAGTCATTCTGCCCTCCAAGCCTGACCACCAGATAGTTTTCTGGGGTTCGAGGTCTTATTACACGGAACTAATGCTCTCAGGAGTCAGGATTTTCGAGTATCAGAAAGGGTTTATCCACGCCAAGGTGCTGATTGTGGATGGCGGGGTTGTTTCCATCGGCACTGCCAATATGGATATGCGCAGCTTCAATCAGAACTTTGAACTCAATGCCATGCTCTATGCCAAAGACATTGCTGCAGTAGCTGAAGAGCAATTTAAGAACGACCTGGCAGACAGCAAAGAAGTCATTTTAGAAGAATTCGCCCAACGCTCCGTCCTCAACAAAGCCAGAGAATCAGTCTGCCGACTGTTTTCGCCCCTCCTTTAATGTAAAAAAGACCTCTGTAAAAGAGGTCTTTTATATGTTATCTGTTTTATATTTTACTATTTGACGACTGCCAGAACCTGTCCCTTGCTGACAGAATCGCCGGCATTCAGGGGTAAGGAAGCAACCGTTCCCTGCACCGGACTGGGAATATTGTTATACATCTTCATCGCTTCCAGGACCAGGATAGTGTCTCCGATCGCAACTGCATCTCCAATCTTCTTTTCATACTTGACCAGCATGCCCGGCATGGGTGCTGTAATGGGAGTTCCACCATCTACAACAGGTGCAGGACTTGCTGCAGTGGGTGCAGGATTGGGTTTAGCCGCTGCCGGAGCAGTTGCTGCTGCCGGTTTTGGCTGCGGAGCGGGATTTGGTGTGGCTGCAGGTCTGTTGCTGACTACACGTGGTGCGCCGCCTTTTTCATTGACTTCTACCAAAAAGTATTCGCCATCCACATACACGTCGAATTGTCTGATTCCATCGGGCTTGGGGGGATTATCTTTATTGGGTTTCACGATCAGTTCTCCTGCTTTAGCTTTTTTGATTAATTGTTGTTCTGCCAGGACTTGTTCCATAGTAACGGGTTTGGCTTCTTCCGGAACAGGAACAATACCATATTTCCACTTCAGGAAACGCATGGCAGTCACATCATAGAGCGCTACAATCAGTTCGTCGTCAATATCTTTGGCGAGACCTTTGCTCATCTCTTTGACCTTGTCCATCGCCGGTTCTATCACATCGCCGGGACGCACTGTAATGGGTTTCTCGCCACGCGGATAACCTTTCAAAGCTTTCTTCTGCACATCTTTGTCTATAGGCAGAGTCGTCTTGCCATAAAGTCCGTAACAGAGGTCTTTCACCTGCTCTGTAATTCTGGAATACTCACCGTCTTTGGTATCAAACAGAGCATTGTTCACAGCCTGAATGCCGACAATCTGACTGGTCGGCGTCACCAGAGGTATCATGCCCAGTTCTTTTCTGACCTTGGGAATTTCCTCAAACACCTTATCCAGCTTGTCCAGAGCATCCATATCCCGGAGTTGATTGACCAGGTTGGAAAGCATCCCGCCCGGTGTCTGATGCAGGATTACGTCTGTATCTATAATGGAAAACTTGGTATTATCAGCGAACTGCAGATACTTGGGAATGACCTTTTCCAAATCCTTGCCGATTTTATTGAGTAACCTGATATCAAAACCGGTGTCTCGATTTGTACCCAGTAAAGCAATAATCAGAGGCTCCACCGCAGCGTGTGAAGTCCTGTAGGCATAAGGTCCGACACAAGTGTCAATGATATCCACTCCCGCTTCAATCGCTTTAAACAGTGCCAAATCTCC
>JAWOHU010000118.1:0-6919 GCA_046485025.1 Cloacimonadaceae bacterium (SeqCode)
GACGAAATTACGCACCTGGAAGCTGAACTGGACAAGGCTGAGCTCAAAATCAGGGATCTGCTGATTCCCTCTGACCCCAACGACGAGAAAAATGCCATTGTGGAAATCCGTGCCGGCACCGGTGGTGAAGAAGCAGCTTTGTTTGTGGCAGACCTTTACAGAATGTATTCCTATTACTCTGACAAAAAGAAATGGAAGCTGGCTGTGCTCAGCAGCAATGAAACAGGCTTGGGCGGCTACAAGGAAGTGATTTTCCAGCTTTCCGGTGAAAGTGTCTATGGCACAATGCGTTTTGAAAGCGTCGTGCATCGCGTGCAGAGAATTCCTGTAACGGAAGCAGGAGGGCGCATTCATACTTCGGCAGTCTCTGTAGCAGTGCTGCCTGAAGCTGAAGATATCGATATTGAAATCAGTGAAAATGACCTGCGCATCGATGTTTACAGGAGTTCAGGTCATGGCGGGCAGAGCGTTAATACGACAGATTCAGCAGTGCGCATAACGCATGTTCCGACCGGGATGGTGGTCACCTGCCAGGATGAAAAATCCCAGATCAAAAATAAAGCCAAAGCTCTGAAGGTTTTGCGCTCCAGATTGCTCGACCTGGAAATCAGCAAACAGGAGCAGGAAATCGCCCAGAACCGCAAGGCGCAAGTCAGTACAGGAGACCGTTCAGCCAAAATCCGCACCTATAATTTTCCCCAGTCCAGAGTCACAGATCATCGAATTAACTTGACAACCTACAATTTGGACGGATTTTTGGCAGGAGAGATAGATGAGTTCATCGAAGCTCTAAAAACCGCATGGCGAAATGAGAAGGTAAATTCATAACTTATATGGAAATAATTCCTGCATTATTGATTGTCCTGTTTTTTCTGTGTTTATCGTTTTTATTTTCCGGTCTCGAGACAGGACTGATCTCAATCAATCGTTTAAGACTGGAAAATAGCTCCAAGACAAATAAAAAGCACGCGCACCTGCTGAAATTCATCCAACAGCCGGATAAATTTCTGGGCACTACCCTGATCAGCAACAACATCGTAAATGTAATTCTGGCATCGGTTTCCACCTATTTTGTGCAGAGCATTGTAAACCAAAAATACCCCGGCAGTTTTGACCCGCGCTGGACTTCACTCGGCGTGGCAGTTGTCGTGCTGCTATTCGGAGAAATCGTTCCCAAAGCCATCTTCAGAGATTATGCCGACACGCTTGTACCACAGCTTTATCCTGTGTTGAGATTCTTTTATATTATCCTGAAACCTTTCGTCTCAGCCGTAACCTGGATCAATCGTCAGTTGCAGAAAATGCTTAAAATTGACAGCCAATATAATATGATGTATCTGACGCGTGACGACCTCGCATTTCTGATCAGCCAAAGCAGCACGGATGAAAAATCAGAGCCGCATCGCGATATGATTGAAGATGCTCTGGAATTCAATGAACAGAAAGCCCGCAACGTGATGGTTCCGCGCACTGATGTCATCGCCATTGAAGAAAACACTCTCGTTTCAGAAGTGCTGGAGCTGGCGCGCACAGAGGGTTTTACCCGCTATCCCGTGTTCTCTCAGAATCTGGATAATATCATCGGCGTGCTGATAATTTATGACATCATCCGCAAGCCTGTAAGTGATGATATGACTGCCGGTCAGCTTGTGCACGAGCCGTTCTTTGTTCCGGAAAACACTGATATCGACATCCTGCTGAAAGACATGCAGAAGCATCACAAGAGTATGGCAATTGTGGTAGACTCCTTTGGCGGCACTGCCGGCATTGTGACAATGGAAGATATTCTGGAAGAGATTGTGGGCGAAATTGCTGATGAATATGACACGGAAGAGGATTTTGAGCAGGATGTGGAGCAGGTGGGTCCCAATACCTGGCTGGTGGCGGCAGACGCAGAGATAGATGCTCTCAACGATGAATATGAGATGGATTTGCCGACCGGTGATTTTGAAACCGTCGCAGGTCTGATTCTGGACCATCTGGAATTCATTCCGCGCCAGGGGCAGATCATCACTCTGGACAAACACAGCCTGCAGGTTCTGCAGTCCACGGATAAGAAAATCATCAAAGTTAAAATCCACCGCACTGTTAATCAAGATAGTAGATAAAAAACAGATACAACAAGAGGTAGTTCAATGAAGTTAATGGAATGCGTGCCCAATTTCAGTGAAGGCAGAGATCATGCTGTTCTGGAAGCTATTGCCAATGCCATCAAAGGTGTAAAGAATGTAACGCTCTTGGACGTCGATCCCGGTGCTGACACAAACAGGACCGTTTTTACTATGGCAGGAGAGCCTGAAGCAGTTGTGGAAGCAGCTTTTCAGGCGATTAAAAAAGCCGCCGAACTGATCGACATGAGCAAGCACCATGGCGAGCATCCGCGTATGGGCGCCACTGACGTTTGTCCTTTCATTCCTATTTCTGATATGACAATGGAAGAGTGTGCCGAGTGGGCCAGAGTGTTGGGCAAAAGAGTCGGCGCTGAGCTGAAAATACCTGTTTACTTATATGAAAATGCCGCCTCCAGACCGGAATGGAGAAACCTGGCAACTGTGCGTCAGGGCGAATATGAAGCCCTGCCTGAAAAAGCCAAAGACCCTGCCTGGAAGCCTGATTTTGGTCCCCATGAATTTAACTCTAAAAGCGGTGCAACTGCCATCAGTGCACGCGAATTTCTGATTGCCTATAACATTAATCTGAATACAAGAGATAAAAAGAAAGCGCATGACCTGGCTCTGATGATTAGAGAGAGCGGACGCTCTGCCAAAGGTGCTGACGGTAAAATTCTCAAAGACAAGAACGGTAACAAAGTCGTCATCCCCGGTCTGTTTCAATACTGCAAAGCAGTCGGCTGGTATATTGACAGCTACAATCGCGCCCAGATCAGCATCAATCTGACCAATTACAAAATCACGCCCCCTCATCTGGTTCTGGAAAAAGTGCGTGAACTGGCTCTGGAAATGGGCATCGGCATTACAGGCAGCGAACTGGTGGGTCTGATTCCCAAAGCAGCTTTACTGGATGCCGGAAAGTTTTATCTCAAGCGGATGAATGAAAGCGCCGGCATTCCTGAAAGGATGATCATGGAAACTGCTGTGCAGAGCATGGGACTGACAGATTTAGGCCCTTTTGACCTTGAAAAAAAGGTGATCGAATACGCCATTGCGCGACAAGATGCTTTGGTTAATCTAACTCTGAATGACTTCTGTGATCTGCTTTCAACTGATGCTCCGGCCCCCGGCGGAGGCAGCGTGGCAGCGCTTTGCAATGCAATGAGCGGTGCTTTGACAGCTATGGTGGCTAATCTTACAGTTGATAAAAAGGGTTATGAAAATGCTCAGGAAACCGTGCTTAGCCTTGCCGAACAGGCACAGGCCATCAAGGAAAAAGCTCTACAGGCTATTGATAAGGATACTGATGCCTTCAACCTGATGATGGATGCCATGCGCCTGCCCAAAAAGACAGAGGAAGAGATTGCCCTGCGCAACTCAAGCATTGAAGAAACCACTCAGAAAGCCATTCTGGTCCCGTTTGAAACTCTGGAATTGTCTCTTGCTGCGGTGCAGTTATCACAGCAGGTTGCCAAGGTCGGCAACGTCAATGCCTTATCCGACGCTGGTGTGGGCGCTCTGACAGCTCTCGCGGGAGCCAAAGCTGCCTATTACAATATCCTCATCAACCTAAAAAGCATCACGACCAAAGCCTTTATTGATGAGATATTAGGCAAATCCCATAGCTTGATTGAGCAGATAGAAAAAATAGCTGTGGAAGTCGATGCTGAAATTAAACAAAGACTTTAGAGACTTATAGTTCTACTTATGGTTTGTAGTTCTGCATTTATGCAGGTATGCAATGACTTTACCTCAGTCTTAACTGAACAACACCTGCCTGAAGGCAGAATTACAGCATATTTGAGAAATTCAATTTATACCCGGTTACTATTATGCTGATTTTTCTCACAGGTTTCATGTGCAGCGGTAAAACCACTGACGGCAGAGCCGTTGCAGACGAACTAAAAATCTCTTTTCTGGACCTGGATGCCGAACTGGAAAAGCGCAGCGGTAGGTCTGTCTGGTCCTTTATTGAAGACAACGGCATTGAAGAATTCCGGCATCTGGAAAGTGAAATTCTACTGCAGTCCAGGGAGTTTTTGCAGAGACAATTGGTCGAAAATCATCTTAACACCAAAAGACCAGAAGCTATTATTGCAACAGGCGGAGGCAGTGTTCTGATGAAAGAAAACCGTGACTTTCTGATGCAGCCCGACCACTTTGTCATCTGGCTGGATTTACCTTTTCCGCTTTTGCTGGAGCGCATCCGCAAAGACCAGAGACCGCTTTTGCATGGCCTCAATGATGATGAAATTTATCAGGTCTGGTTAAAGCGCCTTCCCTTCTATCAAAACACCTGCACCCAACACATTTCCGCCCTGCCTGTCACCTCGCAAATCCTCAGTCTTTTTACTCTTACTTCCTACTAAATTAGAAGACCTGGCCTCAAAGTCTTATCAGACCGCAGCCTGCAGATGCAGACTAAAAGACTGTCTGCTGACTCTCCAGTTGGGACGGTAGGCAGTCAGATTCAGAGCAAAATTTCTGCTGATTCTATATCTTAAATTAGTCCGGAAAGCCGTGTCAGAATCAGCCTGAATGAGCAATTCTTCGTTTGTCAGCAGTTCTGTCGGCTGATACACACTCTTCTGATTTGTCCAGGTCAGGAAAGCAACTTCGCAATCCAGTTTTTTTGTCTTGTAACTAATTGTCTGTTGCATGGATAAACCATTTCTAATAAAGGCTTTGTCCAGATAATGCTGATACTGGCAGGTGACTTCATATTGTATTATTTTTGAGATTTGCTTGGACCAGGCAGTCCTGATTCTGTTCTGCGTGGGCAGTAGTTCTGTAAAAAGAGTATCGTAGGCTGGCACAGCAGTTTTTCGGAAACGGTACCAGGTCAGATTGCCCTGCCAGTCAGTGTCACGCCATTTTGCTGCCAGAATGAAACGTTCCTTCCAATCAGTGTCAGTGTCATTGTTCAAATCCTGAAAAGCGGCAATGCGCGAGGTCAGAGTAAGTTTTTTCAGAGGCTTGTAACTCAGGTCCCAACTGAGTTCACGGCTTCCTGCCGACTGACCGAAAATCTGCTGCGTTTTAGAATACGGCAATTTCTGTCCCACCGGTCTGTGATAGTAGCGAAGGCTTTGCCTGATGATTTTGCTTTGATACCTGAAATGCAGTGCCTGAGCAGGTTTATCCTCTGTCAGATTAAGTTCTCCACTGAGGGCAAAAGGCTTTTTCTCATATCCGGCAAAGATTCCTGCTGCCTGTTGGACAGGCTTATCTGTCGTTTCTGCAAAGGCGTAATCGTATGACTGATTGTAATATAGCACTCCGATTTGATAAGCCTGATGCTGAAAAGAAATCAGCAGTCCGGCGGTTTTCTCAAGGATTTTTTCCTTGTCGGAGGTTATAATCAGGCTAGATTCATACAGCCTGACGATTGTGTCATTCTGCATTACAGCAATTCTTGAGGTCTGAGAAATCCAGCTTGTTATGTCGATTTGCCGGAAGTTCAAGTGAGCGGCAAAGCCTGTCAGAGCAGGATGTGAAAGCCCCGGTGCCTGCTGAATGTATGATTTTTTCTGATAAGCAGAGTTGTTATATGCACCCAGGCACAAACCTGCTCCCGCCTGCAGTCTGAACTTGCCCAGGATTACCTGTTTCACAAATGAGCCGGTCTCGGCTGACAAAGCAAGCTGAGCCAGATTGACAGGCTCTTTTTCCAGTTGCAGTTTCTGATAGCCGATGGCATGGAATTGCGGATAGTATTTCTGATTGTTATCTTGAACTTTGAAAATCAGCCGGTTGGTTAGTAAGTTCTTTCCCGGATTGTAATTATGCCTGGTGCTCAATCTGATGTCAGGTCTGTAATAGATCTCCTCTTTTGCCGGTTCAGCCAGCCGCCAATTCTGCTGTTCAAGCTCATCATAGTTAAGTTCTGTGATTTCCGGCAGATCTGTTTCTGTATTAAGTGAATCCTGCGCAGCAAGAAAAGATAACAGAAATAGGTTGAAAACAGTTACTGCAACAATGAATATCAAACGTCTTGTCTTGCTCAAAAACTCAATTTTCATAATCTTTTACATCAACATACACACTAATTAAACTGCACATATATTGGTAGTCATATAACTCTGACAATGCCTGAAAAACATGCTGCGCAAATCTTTAACCTCGTAGGGGTGACATAGCATAGGCTGGGATGTAAACCCCAGTATAAATCACATCTTCCATTTAACCCCGCAGGGGTGACAGATCATAGGCTGGGGTGTAAACCCCAGTATAAATCACACCTTCCATTTAACCCCTTAGGGGTGACACATCTTTCTGATCATTGACAAATCCGTGTTTTTCTATGTATTTTTTGTATTCCTCTTCAAATGACATGGTTTTATGGTGTGCCTCCTGATTTCTGATGTACTCAATTACATTATCCAATCTGGATCTGCTGACGGAAAATGCGGCATAACCCTGCTGCCATCCAAATTTGGGATTGTGGGTGGTTCTGAACCATTTGCTGGAATTGGATTTGATGGTTCGGACAAATTCTGCGATTGTCATCTCTTTTGGGAGCAAAGCCAAAATATGAATGTGATCATTGGTGCCATTTATGATTATGGGAAAGCCGTTGACATTTTTAATGATTCCGGCAATGTATTGATGCATGGTATGATGATGTTCGCCATGAAAAAATTTGAATCGCTCTTTGGTGGAGAAAATGATGTGAGTTGCAATATAACAATACGAATCAGGCATGTGGGTATCCTCATATATTTCATTTTTTAAATGTGTCACCCGCAAGGGGTTCAATTTTAATTTTGCCTTTGTACTGGGGTTTACACCCCAGCCTATGATCTGTC
>JAWOHU010000197.1:0-6479 GCA_046485025.1 Cloacimonadaceae bacterium (SeqCode)
GGCAGAGGGCTGGATATATTCAGAGATGTCACCAGTCGGACCTCCTCTGAGCGGTTGATATTTGGTGGCTGAGCCGGGGTTGGGATTTCTGCCTGTCAAGAGCCAGTATTTCTCGTTGGCAGTGTTTTTGGTGCCGAGATTGAGGGATTGGGCATTGAAGTCGTCAGGACCATCGCCCACTTTCCAATACCAGCAACTGAATTGAAGGACTTCGGGGTCAGGGGTACAGACACGTGAGCCTACCAAGCCGGGAGACAGACCACCGTCTCCATCGTCGTCTTTGGTATAGGCAAATTCATATCCTGTTCCCATAACGTAACCGGATAAGTCATCTGATGCCTTTTCCGGTCCATAGCTTTGGGGACCTACGTCTGAATCCATATATATGCCCATGGCACAGTCAAAGAGGGTATCCTGCAGAGCAGGATTATTGCTGAGGTTCATATTGGTGATATTGAATTCCACATAGACCAGGTTCTTGATATATTCATAACCCCACTGATAAGACATTTGGCGAACGCGGACTTTGAGGGGGACGTGAGTATTGGAAGAACGGCGCGAACCCCAGTCTCTGTCTCCAAGAGTGCCGAAGGGACTGTAATCATAGTAATATGAAATAAAGTCCTGTTCGGATACGGGTGCTCCATCTTCGTCAATCAGACCGTCTCCGTCATCGTCATAGGGTTTGGTGAAATTATAATGAGTGTTGGTTCGGTCAGAGAGTTCCATAAAACCAAGGGGAAACCAGATTTCGAAATTGGCTGATTCAGTGACAATGCCAAAGTTATCAGTCTGATGGATGAACTGGTTGCCAAAGGACGAGAACACTTCCGGAAGCTCGGAAGCCACCCTCAAGGGGAAAGTGTATCCGACAAAGTCCTCGTCAACAATGCCATCTCCGTCATCATCCACACCTCGTTTCTGGAAACGGGAGGAAGTGGTGGCAATCATATCGAAAGAGTTATAGAGATTATAGTCAGCCGCAATGGCAGCATTACCGCTTTCGAGAGGATTGTAGGCAGGGAGGAACTCATAGAGGTCAGCATCGCCATCGAAACCAACTGTGACAAGAGTGTCAATGACAGGTTTCATAGTGCTGAGCCAGCCGGGGTCACCTTCTGCAATGACCTGACTGCTGTCGGCAGAAGGATTCGAAGCCACCCAGTAGAGTTTCTTGCCGGCAGCGTTTCTGCGATATTTCTTGGCACCGAACCAGAGAGCGCCCTGGTAGAGATAGTCAATGCCGCTGCCACCGGGATATTCCAAAGAAGGATATTGCGGAACGACATCATCACCGGAGCCGAAGAAACCATAATTACTGACTCTGAGCCAGATGTTGCCGACGTTGTGCCATTTTGAGAGGTCAAATTTTTTGGCAGAAGGTGTTTTATCAGCCTTGGCAGCATATATCGCTGAGACAAGGAAAATCATCAGAATGGTGAGACATATAACTTTTTTAGATAAACTCATGCATAGCTCCCCTATTTATTGATAGTGAACTCAATCGGAATAATGACAGTGGTGTCAACAGGTTTTCCACCACTTTTTCCGGGCTGGAACTTCCAGCGTTTGACAGTATTGACAGCAGCTTCGTCCAGTCCGCCGGGTCCACTCATCAGAGATTTCAGGACTTTAATATTACCAATAGAGCCATCTTTATAGACATCAACTTCGAGATAGACCAAGCCCTCGATGCCAGTGCGGATGGCAAATTCAGGATAGATCGGAGCGACGGGATTAATGGGCTCGGGTGGGTCTTCATAAGGAACAAACTCAAAGGGACGCTCTGACGCTCCTGAACCTCTGCCCGAAACATTGGTCTCAAAGATACCCAGACCTAACTGGGTCTGAATAGCGGCAAGAACATTGGGGTCGGTGGCTTCTTCGCCGTCAAACTCTTCATCAATGACAATATCAATCACAGGCTTGGCAATGTCCTCAGGCGGAGTGAGCTTTTCCCTTTCTTCAGGAGGCAAATCGATAATCTGCGTCTCCCGAACAGAGAACTTCTGCCTTTTAACATCCACCTTCGGGGTTACCATAATGGCAAACAGCAAGACCAAAATAGCCAAAGTCAGAGCTTTTTCAAACTGAGCATTGGCAACGTCTTTCCAATCAAATGTTTTTGCTTCCACTGCTCCCTCCTCACTCAGATTTTTTCTGAGTCTCAAATGTCACTTTGAGTGCTCCGATGTCCTGCAACTGGCGCATGACATCAGACATTATACCATATTTAGTGTCGCGGTCCGTCCTGAAACAGACAATCATATTGGCATCGTTATTCAGCTTTCTCTGCATAACACCGGCAATCCGCATCGTCTCAATATCGTCCATGCCATAAGGCACATCATCTATCAGGACAGTGTCATCCTGTTTAATATAGACAGTGGCAGTATGATTGCGGGGAATCTTCTGAATCGACTCAGCCAGGGGCCAACGGCTGCGCTCCACCCAGAAAACCTTCTCCTGCACAAACACGGTCGAAACCATGAAAAACAGCAACAACAGGAAAGCAATGTCTGACATTGAACCTTGCGGTATAAACGGTTTACGTTTTTTTACTTCGATTTTGGCCATATCACACTCTCCTGTTAATTAGTCGAAAGAGATATTTTTTCCACTCCGGCAGTTTTCAGCCGGTCCAGAACTTTAATCATTTCGTTATATTTAGCTTCACGGTCGGTTTTCAGAGAGAAAATCATATCAGGATTTGCAGATATAATTTCCCGGACTTTGCCGTCAAATACCGGCTGATTGAAAATGCCGATATTGTCATTATTCAGCATAATTTCGCCAGAGCTCATAATCAGGATGCGGGTCATATCCTTATCGCTGAGTTTGACGACTTCAGCGCCCTCCTGGGCAGCCGGAGGCAAAACCATGGAAAGACCTTCCTTGACATCAAACTTCGTGGTCGCCATAAAGAAGATGATGAGCAGGAAGGCAATATCAGACATGGACGAGGTCGGAATTTCCGAACCGCCCTTTCTCTTGCGAGAGACTATCATAATTCCCTCCTAAACCGTTTCAACCAAAGCTTCTGTCACCTTCTCCGTGGCTCTCTGCATATCAATTACCAAGCCATCTACCCATGTTACAAATAGATTGTTGAAAAACTGCACAGGAATCGCAACAATCAAACCGGCTTGAGTCGTAATCAAAGCTATCTTGATACCGGTAGCCACAATGGTGGCGTCAACTGCTCTGGCTGCAGCTATTGAATCAAAAGCCACAATCATACCGGAAACAGTTCCCAAGAACCCCATCATAGGAGCCAAGGTTATTCCTACAGCCATTTCCGTAAACCCTTTTTCCAGATAGGACATCTCAATCATAGCGGCATTTTCTATAGCTTTTTCAAAAGCTTCGACACCTTTGTCAGCCTTCAGAAGACCGGCATAGATTATAGCTGCCACAGGTCCTCTGGTTTTGGAAGCTATTTCCGCTGCTTCTTTGTATTTCTTCTGCTTAACCAAAGGAACTATCTGGTCTATAAAAGAATTTAATCTGATTTTGCCATACAACAAAGCAATAAATTTCCAGATTACATAAGCAATGGAATACAAAGCTAAAATCAGAATAGGCCACATTGCCCAGCCACCGTCTTTGAACCACTTAACCAAGCCGCTGCCAAAGATAACAATGGCAATGTTCTCTATAGTGCTGCCTGAAGCCGGAGCTGCTGTTTCTACTTCTGCAGTCTGTGCAAAAGCAGTCGTTACTAATACCACGTTCAATACTATCATCATCAGGATTGCGAAGATGAAAGTCTTTTTCATTATGTTAATCCTCCATTTTGGAATAATAATTTAGAAGTTAAAGCTGACACCCAATGTGACAGCGCGGAAGTTATTAAAATTAGCCGGATTGATAACGGCTTTATTATACATATATTCTACTTCTTCAAAGGTGTAGCCCTGCTCAGATAAATCAACCTGGGGATCATAGGCAGATCCGGATCTCGGGAAGACACTGCCGATGTTCAAGTTCTTGAACAGGTTTTCTACATTCATATATAATCTCAGGCTCGGTCCGGATGGAAGGTTAATCCCTTTCGTCAAACGTAAATTTGCCTGTTGAGAAACACCCATACGTTCGCTGTTGGTGTCCAGAGGCGTGTTTTGATCTCCAATTGTGGGAGTATAGGGACGTCCGGATGCCATCGTCCAGTTCAAGTTAGCAGAAAAGTCATCAAAAGGCAGGATGAAATTAGTAAACGGAACTATGAATTCCTCTCCTCTGGCAATTCTGAACGTATAGTTGACGTTGACATTGTGTCTGATATCCCAGTCCAGAGGGTATTCACGCAGACTGGTATTTTCGTCTTGAATAACAGTGGATGAGTTGTTGCCCTGAGCCCAAGCCAGAGAATAGGCAATTGACCAGGTGTTGAAGTCAGAGAGGCTTTTCTCAAGCTGCATATCGATACCACGGGTGCTGCCGTAATCTTCAGATTTGTATTCATACCAGGACACATTATTTTCAGTTACTTTTATGGTGCTAACATAGTTATACAGGTTTTTATAATATGCTGTCATATCAATGACGTAGTCTTCACTTAACTGGTGAGTTAAGCCAACTTCGTAAGTAACTGTAATCTGGGGTTCGAGAGTAGGATTGCCGACAACAATAGCCTGATCACTGACATTAGCGTCTGTGGGAGTCTTGCTGGTAAAGATAAATTGCATTTGCGGAAGCTGATTCTGATAGTTATAGGCAAAACGCAGTACATCTTTATCCGATATAGGATGAGAAACGCCCAGTCGGGGAGAAATCATCAACTGGAATCTGTCTTTCTTATTGAAGCCGATGGTTGTTGTTGTATCAATGGCAGCTCCGGTAATCTGATCATAAGTAATTACTGTCTTGCGGGGTCGTGTTTCATAGGTTCCATCATCCAGCAGGACCTGATAATTTTTGCCCAGATACCAGAAATCGAATCTGAGACCGGCATTGACTATCATTCCTTCCCATTCCATTTTATCCTGCAGATAATATGCGGCTTGCCAGGGACTGGCTTTGTAGCCGTCATTTTTGCCTGATGCAGCATAAGCCGCATTGAAATAGTCTTCCGGCTTGTAAATACCGATAGGCTTGCTCCCGTCTTCCGGAATTATTACATCCACAAGCTGTTCAGGAACATATACAATTCCGTCCAGACTATCCGGGTCAACATAATCATCCATATTGTAAATTCCATCAAGATAAGCTTTGCGTCTGTCATCGTAAACAGTTAAGAAGTTAAATTTCTGATCCTTCTTAATACGATGGCTGATTATCTCCAAACCGGATTTTGCCTGGTGAATATTGTTAATCTGCCATTCAAAATCTGCTTTCACATTAACTGAAGATGTCATATCATCGATAAAGGTTTCATATATTGTGCCTGGAGCAACAAAACCTACTACATTGCGGGGATTTTCCACACCCTGGATTCTGTATGTCCAGAGAGTTTCATCCAGAAAACCCTGATAATAATAAAAACTTCCGTCTCCGTTGGAATCGATTCCGACACTGTCATAACCATAATTTCCCAGCAGCACTTGCTGGACATAATCATCAGGAAGATTGGTCGGATCAGGATTCATATTATAGAAGAAATACTTATCGCGATCTATCCCTTTGGGTCCCTGCTTGTAATCCTTCTGGAAATAGCTGGCTTTGGCTTTCAGGTTCATGGTCGGGCTTAAAACTTTATCATAGGATGCCACGTACTGCCGCTGGATTGTTTCATCATGGCCATTGAACTCGGGCGCATATCTCCATATGTAACTGAAGAAATCGTTCATAGATCTGTCTCCGCGAGCTGCAAAAGTGATCTTTTCCCTTTCATTCAAAGCGTATTTGGTTTTAAAATTAACGTTGTATGAATTATAGAATCTGTCACCCAGATCAGCACCCAAAAATTGCTTTCTGTCCTCAAAAGGATTGATGGGATCATAAGCAATTCCGTTCTCCAATAAAGGAACACCATTTAAGACGAAGTCATTATACGGATCGCTGATGGCATATTTTCTCAGCCGTCCGTCCAACCAGTTTCCTCCGCCATTCAGATAGAAAGTAAATTTGTTGCTCAAATCATCTGAACTGAAAGGAATAACAGGTCCGCCAAAAGCAAATTTCAGGGCATCTTCATTTCGGCTTTCGGCAATATATCTGTCTGTACTGTATTCAATTTTGCCTGAATAAAATGGATCGCCTTCCTTGGTAATAATATTGACCACTCCCGACTGTGCATTGCCAAATTCAGCTGTAAATCCGCCGGTCATGACCTTCATATCACTAATTGCATCAGGATCTACCTGTAAAGCTGTTCCACCGTCAACAGGATCTGACACTGACATATTATCATCAGCTGAGGAATATAAGCGCTTAATCGAGCAGTTCCGACAGTTTTGTGAGGAAGATAGAAATTTATCATATCAAAATCCAGCAGATAAGGCGCGTAAAGATTATGTAGTAAGACAACGTTTTGTTGT
>JAWOHU010000234.1:0-2836 GCA_046485025.1 Cloacimonadaceae bacterium (SeqCode)
GTGATTATGAAAAGAGCAATCAGTTACTGGAACAGGCGGAACTGACCATTGACGACCTCTTCACCAAAAGCATTTCCAAAGCGGCGCTTTCCATGCTGCTCAATGACAACGTTCTGGAATATTCCGGCGAAGATTATGAAGATATCTACACCAATGCCTTTAAAGCGCTGAACTATCTGCATCTGAATAACTTCGACGCCGCCTTTGTGGAAATCCGGCGCATCAATATGAAACTTGATTTACTGGAAGATAAATATGCCAGAATGTCTGAAAACCTGAACGCTTCAAAGCATAAGAAAGCTGATTTCAAAGCAGGAAGCAACAAGTTTTACAGCTCTGCTTTGGGCAGATATCTGAGCATGATAATCTACCGCCAGGAAGGCAAGATTGATGATGCCTACATCGATTATGTCAAGCTCTATGAAGCCTTTGAAACTCAGCCTGATATCTATGATTTTGACCCTCCTCCGCTTGTGAATCCGCATGAGCTGAAAGGTCAGACTCTGCTCCACGTCATCTCTCATGTCGGTCGCTCACCCCGCAAGCAGAGCAGAGAAATCAACCTTGCCACTACCCGGGACAGGATAACGATTGTCGGCATTGACGAGACGATTCACCCCTTATCGCTTCACTGGCCTGGAATCAACCCCAATCTCTACTTCAAATTTGTGATGCCCTATATGGTGAATGAAGATTCCGAAATCGGCAGGGTGGAAGTGGTGGTGGACAGCCTTAAGGTTGATTTGGCGATGCTTGAGAGTATCGGCAACGTGGCAGTGCAGACTTTCAAGGTCAAAGAACCCCTTCTATTGCTCAAAAATGCCACCCGCACCATCGTCAAAGGTGTGGCAGGAAAAATGATTAAAAAACAGATGAAGGAAAACAATAAAGACCTGACCGGCGATTTGCTCAGTCTGGGAACTGACGTTGCCCTGTATTTCAGTGAAAAGGCCGACCTCCGCAACAGCAGGTTTTTCCCTAATGCTGTTCTGATTGCAGACATTCCTCTGGCTCCGGGAGAGTACAACGTCACAATCAATTATTATGACCGCTGGGGATATCTGCTTTTCTCTGATGTCAAAGGACCTGTCAGCATCAGCGGCAGAAATCTCAACCTCATAGAAAGCTGGCAACTGCAGTAAGATTCCTGCTTTCGCAGGAATGAAAAACAGACTGGATTCCTGCCTGCGCAGGAATGACGGGCATTGGGAAGATTCCTGCTTTCGCAGGAATGACATTCTAATAATATATACAACATATCCTTATATCCTTTCAAACTGCATTCAAATAATCTGCTTGACAAAACCAGCCGTTTTTTTGCATAAAGAAAAAAAATATATTAATCAATAAGGAGCTATCCATGCCAATTACCAAACTGGAACAGATGTTTGATGTCTTGAAGGAACGTCCCAAAAAACGTATGGCTGCTGCCTGGTCGAATGATTCGCACACAATTGTGGCTGCCAGTGAAGGCGTAAAAAAAGGTATCATTGATGCCCTCCTGGTCGGGGATAAGAAAATCATTCAGAAGACCTGTGACGAACACAATATTGACAGCAGCGTATTCACCATAATTCACGCCGATACTGACACCAAAGCCGCTGCCAAAGCCGTCGAAATCATCAACAAAGGCGAAGCCGATTTCCTGATGAAGGGACTGATCAGTTCTGACAAATATATGAAAGCCATTCTGAATAAAGAAACCGGACTGATGAATCCGGGCGCAATCCTCAGCCACGTAACTGTGATTGAAGCTCCGGGCTATCATAAACTCCTGATTGTTGGCGACGTTGCCATCATTCCTCTACCGGATTTGACTCAGAAAATTGCCATTACCAATTATGTTATCAAGACTGCTCAACTGCTGGGCATAGAAACTCCCAAAGTCGGTCTGCTGGCTATTTCAGAACAGGTTCTGCCCAAGATTCCGTCCTGCGTTGACGCCGCTATCATTGTCAAAATGGCGCAGCGCGGACAAATCAAAGGCGGGATTGTGGAAGGTCCGCTGGCAATGGATCTGATTGTTGATAAGGAAAGCGCTGAAATTAAAGGTGTGCAGAGCGAAGTTTGCGGCGATGCAGACTGCATAGTCTTTCCCAATATCGAAGCCGGAAACGTTTTCTACAAAACCCAGACCAAGATGTGCGGAGCAGAACTCGGCGCCATAGTTATGGGTGCTCGTGTGCCTTGTGTCCTATCTTCACGTGGCGACAGCGAATTGACCAAGCTCTATTCCATTGCTTTAGCCGCCATGCTGGCTTAAGAGAAATTGTGAAATTAGCCATCGCTTCTGATCACGCCGGCTTTTGCCTCAAGGAAGACATTAAAAGAGCACATCCTGAGATTGAGTGGAAGGACTTTGGCGCTTTCACTAAAGACGCTGTGGACTATCCCGATACAGGAACTCCGGCTGCCCAATCAGTACTTTCAGGCGAATGTGAAAAAGGCATCCTCATCTGCGGTTCCGGAATCGGCATGAGCATTGTTGCCAACCGGCTGAAAGGCATCAGAGCAGCACTCTGCTGCTCACCTGAAATTGCCAGACTCTCCAGACAGCACAACAATGCCAATATCCTGGTCCTGGCAGGCAGATTCACTCCCACATCACTTGCTCTCGACATCCTCTCAGTCTGGCTTAAGACACCCTTCGAAGGTGGTAGACACCAGCGCAGGGTAGACAAAATCGAAGGGTAGTTTTTGGTTTTTGAGACACAGAGGCACGGAGCAAAAAGAGAGAAAAGAGATTTATGGAAGAGATTAATGTCCTGACTTCTGAAATAATCGGCTGTGCCATAGAAGTGCATAAAACCTGCGGACCCGGCCTGATGGAAGGTAT